>CAYRFT010000183.1:0-4441 GCA_964423585.1 uncultured Parabacteroides sp.
AAGGCCCCGTCGAGAAAGAATGTCATTTGAATTCGCTATTCCAAAAGAATCATTACCTTTGCAGCCTGGAAAAAGTTAGACACAAAGCAGTTCCTTCAAACGATGATCAACAGAAATTTAATCCGCATCAAAGCCTTGCAGATAGTCTATTCGTACTATCAAAACGGACGGGATGATTTAAGCGTGGCTGAAAAAGAGTTCATGTTCAGTCTTCAAAAATCGTATGACCTATACCATTATTTGTTCCTCCTGATGATTGAGGTGACCAACCTGCAGAAGAGGAATGTCGATCTCCGCAGGTACAAGTTCGTGCCGATGCCGGGCGACCTGGCACCCGACACCCGTTTGATCGACAACCGCTTCGTCAGGCAGTTGGCGGAAAACGAGGCCTTGAAGCAGTATGCCGCCGCCGAAGGCATTTCCTGGGCGAACGACAAGGAATTCGTCAAGCAGGTGCTGGAAATGATTCTGGATTCAGACATCTACGCCGCTTATGTCGGGAGCAAGGAAGACGACTATGAGACGGACCGCAGGTTCTGGCTCCAGGCGTTCAAGAAATTGATATGCGACTGCGAGTATGTCGAAGAATACCTCGAAGGCAAGAGCATTTATTGGAATGACGACGTCGCCATCGTCGAGACCTTCGTCCTCAAGACGATCAGGCAGTTCAAGGAGGAGGAAGGCGGCAAGCAGGAATTGCTGCCGATGTTCAAGGGCAACGAAGACAGGGTTTTTGCCACCAGGCTGTTCCGCCAGACCCTCTTGAAAGGGGAGGAATACCGCGAGCGGATCAGCAGGCACATGAAAAACTGGGAGTCCGAGCGCATCGCCAACATCGACATGCTCATCATGCAGATGGCGGTGGCCGAAATCCTGACTTTCCCCACCATCCCCACCAGCGTCTCGCTGAATGAATACATCGACATGGCCAAATATTACAGCACGCCGAAAAGCAGCGTTTTCATCAACGGGATTCTGGATTCCATCGTCGGCGAGCTTAAAAAAGAGAAGCTGATATTGAAAGATTGAATTTTATCATTACTTTTGCGCCTGACAAATACGCGATTGCTAACAAATAAATAACAAAGACAGACATGACGAACTTGAGTATTTTGCTTCAAACGGCAGCCGGGCAGAGCCAGTGGTCCGGCATCATCATGATGGTTGCCATCGTGGCCATCTTTTATTTCTTCATGATACGCCCCCAGCAGAAAAAGCAGAAGGAAATCCAGAAAGCCCGCGAAGCCTTGAAAACAGGCGACAAGGTGATCACGGCGGGAGGCATTTACGGGAAGATCAAAGAGATTGGCGACGTGTACATGGTCATCGAAATCGCCAACGGCGTAAACATCCAAATCGACAAGACGTCCGTTTTTGCTTCGGCGGCGGATGCAAAACAAAAGTAAACGGTTCCGATATATGTCGTGGCTTGACGACCGCGCCCGGGCGTGCCATGCGGCTTGGGCGGACATGAAAGCTTTTTTGCATCGCCGGCGATGGAAAGAAGCTTTGATTTTTTCTTGTTTCATCCTGTTGTCTTTCGGGTTCTGGATACTGCAAAGCTTGCAACAGGAATACGAGACGGACTTGTCCATACCCCTCAAATATAATAATGTCCCGGAAGATATTGTTTTCACGAACAAAGTCCCCCGGAAAATATCCATCCGGGTCAAGGATAAAGGGAGCGCCCTGCTTAACTACACGATTGGGCAGAAGTTCAGGTCGATCGCAATCGACATGGCCGGCGTTCCCAAGGGGACGGGGAAGTTCGTGGTGGACAAGAATACGGTGGAGGCCGAAATCCAGAAGCAATTGTTGGCAACGACGACGCTTTACAGCATCGACCCCCCGTCGTTCATCCTCCGGTATGGCATGCGGAAAAGCCGGGAGTTCCCGGTCGCCTTCCAAGGGGACATCCATACGGAGAAAGGCTTCCTGGTTTCTTCAGACATACGAATATCCCCGCCGCGCGTGACGGTTTATGCCAGCGACTCCATTTTGGATTCGATTGAAGAAGTCAAGACGGCCTACACGGAAATCAGGAACGGGAAAAAGAACGTCACCCGCACGGTAAGCCTGCAGCCGATCGAAGGGGCGAACTTTAAAGTCAATAATGTATCGGTCACGATTCCTATCGAAGAATATACGGAAAAGGTCCTTTCGGTTCCGGTACGGGTCACCGGGGTCCCCGCCAAATATAAAGTGAGGACATTCCCGCAAACCGTGGAGGTGGCCTGCAACATCCCGGTCTCCCGCTTCAAGGTGCTAAGCGAAAATATGTTTGCCGTGGAGATTCCATATTCCCGGTTGGAAGAGAACGTCACCGGCATGGTCGAAGTCCAAGTGACCAAGAAGCCGGAGTGGGTCCGTTATTGCCGCCTGACACCGGCGAGGATAGAATTCCTGTTGGAAAAAAACAGCAGCCCCAGATGACAAGGATTGGGATTACCGGGGGAATCGGGAGCGGGAAGTCTGTCGTCGCGCAGCTCCTCTCTGTTCATGGAATACCGGTTTACATCGCCGACGACGAGGGCAAGAAGCTGGCAGACACGTCTCCGGCCATCCGGGAGCGTTTGGTCCGCCTCTTCGGCCCGGAGATTTACACGGGCGGAGGGTTGAACAGGCCGCTGCTGGCCCGGGCCATCTTCGGGAACAAGGAATTGCTGCTGCAGGTGGACCGGATCATCCATCCGGAAGTGAACAGGCATTTCCTGGCGTGGAGCGGACGTTTGCCCGTGGACTGCTGCGCGATTGAATCGGCCATCTTGTTTGAATCCGGCTTCGACAGGATAGTGGATGTGAAACTCCTCGTATATGCCCCGCTCGAAATCCGCATCCGGCGGGCCTTGCAGCGGGGAAACCTGACGGAGGAGGACTTGCGGAAACGCATCGCGAACCAGATTCCCGACGAAGAAAAGAAACCGCGGGCAGACTACGTCGTCACGAACGACGGGAGGAAGCCCTTGCTGCCCCAGGTGGCCGAGTTCCTCCGCGAATTCAAGACAAGGCAGGAGGGGAAGCCTTCCCCCCTGAAAAATTTAGGAAGTCCCTCTCGATAATCTCCCGCAGTTGTGTTACCTTTGCGCGATATTTAAGTTAATCCGAATCCAAACAAAGAAAGAACAATCATGCTGAAGACTATTTTGTCCATTCCCGGACGTCCCGGACTGTTCCGGCTGGTTTCCCGCGGGAAAAACATGCTCATCGTGGAATCGTTGACCGACAAGAAGAAGGTGCCTGCCTACGCGAAAGACAAGGTCATCCCGTTGGGCGACATTGCCATTTATGCCGGCGAGGGGGAAGTCCCCTTGCACAAAGTGCTGACCAACATCAAGAACAAGGAGAACGGGGGGAAAACTTCTGTCCCGACTTCCGCCAGGCCGGACGAATTGCGCGCCTACATGGCCGAGGTGCTGCCGGAGTATGACCGGGACCGCGTTTATCCGAGCGACATCAAGAAGTTGATGGGTTGGTATAACCTGTTGATAAGTTGCGGCATCGACGACTTCGCCCCCGTCGGGGAAAAGGAGGGGAAGCAGGAAGCCGAAGGCAAGGACGGCGGGGAAGAGGCGGCTCCCGAAGCGGAAGGATGAAGAAAGACGGCGGGGAAGGCGGCGGAAACCGGGACGGCTCATTTCCCGGCGCTTTTCCCCTTCCCGCCCGTGAAGGCGGCGTAAGTCTGGAAGACGGCCGAGATGGCAAGCAGGACGACCCATTCCATCTTGCCCTTGAACATGAAAGCGGAGGCGCCGACCATCAGAAATCCCGACAGGACCTGGAAGCGGCGCAGGCGTTTCTGCCGGAAATCCAGGCCGGAGGCAGGCTCCGCCAGGTAGCAGACCGTGATGCCCGCCGCGCCGATGGCAAACGAGTAGGGGGCGACGGCCAAGCGGGTCGGATAGAGGGCGGCTCCCGCCAGCAGCAGGGCGGCGGAAACGGCAAACAGGCGCGCGCGTGTACGGGGGTTCATTATTTTTCCTTTATGATGAAAACATCTTCGTTGGGGCGTTTCATGAAGTATTCTTCACGGGCAAAACGTTCCAGCCCTTCCTTGTCGGTGTGCAGGTCTTCCAGTTTCTGGCGGTTCGCCTCGATTTCTTTCCGGTAGTACTTGATTTCTTTCTCAAGGCTCCTGATTTTCTCGTCGTACTGGTACCGCTTGTACGGGTTGCTGTCGCTGTCCAGGCACATCAGGAGGAACACGCCGATCGTCACCAACACATACTTGTTGATCCAGACCAGATATTTGTTGTAAAATTCTTTGAGCTTCGACATCTTTTCGCGTTTCTTTTCCGCAAAGGTAAAGGATTTGCGAGGAAAACAAAAGGATTCCTCGTTTTTGCGTGAAATAGGGTTGCCGCCTTGCCGTCCGGGCCGCTTTTTCCTTTCCTTCCGCCCGGTTTTTAACAGTCCAAGCACCTCCACAGGGCCGTTCCGCCCG
>CAYRFT010000184.1:0-4440 GCA_964423585.1 uncultured Parabacteroides sp.
CGGCAGTGCTCTTTTTTTGAAAAATTATGCCTATCTTTGTGCAAATGAACATCGGACGGATGAATTCCGTCAGGACACGCTGCCGGCTTCCGCCCCGTTTGCAAAACCGCAACCGCCGCCGGAAGGATACGAGACCGGGAAAACCGGGAAGAATACAGAAACAGACAAAAATCCGAACAAATGACCCATTTTATGACCCGCGCATGGCTTTTCGGCCTGTTCTTGCTGGGGGCGGCATGCCCTTCACGCGCGCAGGAAGAAGGCCTCGCCTCTTATTACCACAGCCGGTTCGACGGACGGCGGTCGGCGAGCGGTTACATACACGACAATGACGACTTCGTGGCGGCGCACCGCACGCTGCCCTTCGGCACGTTCGTCGTCGTGACGAACCTGAAAAACATGAAGAGCGTCATCGTCTCCATCACCGACCGCGGCCCCCACCGGGCAGACCGCATCATCGACCTCTCGCAGTCGGCGGCCGAAGCCCTCGGCTTCATCCAAGACGGCATCGCCCCCGTGCGCCTGGTAATCGTCCCCGGCCCGTTCGACATCCGCTATCTGCCCCTGATGAACCCGGAAATCCCCTTCCTGCCGGTGGAACATCTGGAAGAGACGCCCCCGTTCATCTACCCGAAAGAATAAACAGGCCCGCCGGCCGGAAGGATACGCAATGGACAGACACATATATAATATAAGGTAAGATGGAAGCAGGCATGGCAACGGGACTGGTCCTGGAAGGCGGAGGGATGCGCGGGATTTTCACCGTCGGCGTGTTGGATTATCTGATGGACAACCGGCTTTGGTTCCCCTACGTGATCGGCGTGTCGGCAGGGGCCAGCAACGGCATCTCCTACATATCCCGCCAGCGCGGGCGCTCGCGTTTCAGCAACATCGAATTGCTCAAGGAGCATGATTACATCGGCATCAAGAACCTGCTGAGAGGGAAAGGGTACATCGACCTGGATTTCCTGTTCCACGAATACCCCGGCAAATACTACCCGCTCGACTTCGAGGCCTACAAGGCCTACCCGGGACGCTTCGTCATGGTCGCGGGCAACTGCCTCACCGGGAAAGCCGAGTACATCGAGGAAAAAGAGGACTTCGGACGGCTCGTCGCGGCCTGCAAGGCCTCCTGTTCCCTGCCCGTGATGTGCCCCGTCTCGTATGTTGACGGCATTCCCATGCTCGACGGGGGCATCTGCGATGCCATACCGGTCCGGCGGGCCATCAGCGAGGGATTCCGGCAGAACGTCATCGTCCTCACCCGTAACAAAGGCTACCGGAAGGCGGACAAGGTATTCCGCCTGCCTCCCTTCATCTACCATCGGTACCCCGCCATACGCGAACGGTTGCGGATGCGCTATAAGAACTACAACGAGGTACTGGATTACATCGATTCGCTCGAAAACGAAGGGAAAGCCCTTGTCATCCGGCCGCAAAAACCGCTGCAGGTCGGACGGACGGACAAGGATACCTCCCGGTTGCAGGCGTTGTATGAAGAAGGATATGCCTGCGCGCGGCAATTTGGGAAGCAACTGGAAGAACTCTGCCCAAGGGGAAAAGACGGGCGTATTCAGGCTCCCGCGCCGTGAACAAAGGCGGGCCGGAGGCGGCGGCAAGTTTTAAAACATAAAAAAACTATCGCCCGGAACGGGGCGGAAAACATATAAAACCATATATTTGCAAACGTTTATGACAAGAAGCATAATTAACATCTAAGTTAAACTAATTTATATTATGGAGAAAAAAAGAGTCTATACCTTCGGCAACGGTCACGCTGAAGGAAAAGCAGACATGAGAAACCTGCTGGGCGGCAAAGGCGCGAACCTTGCCGAAATGAACTTGATCGGCGTTCCTGTACCTCCCGGTTTTACAATCACCACCGAAGTTTGTAACGAATATTTCGAAAAAGGGAGAAACGCCGTTGTCGAATTGCTGAAAGACGACGTGGAAAAATCCATCAAAGGCGTGGAAGAGTTGATGAAATCTAAATTCGGGAACGTGGAGAATCCTTTGTTGGTATCTGTCCGTTCGGGGGCCCGCGCTTCGATGCCGGGGATGATGGACACGATCCTTAACCTGGGCTTGAACGACGAGGTTGTCGCCGGGCTGGCCCGCAAAACCGGAAACGAACGCTTCGCGTGGGATTCCTATCGCCGTTTCATTCAAATGTACGGCGACGTGGTGCTGGGCATGAAACCCACCAAGAAAGAAGACATCGACCCGTTTGAGGCAATCATCGAGGATGTCAAGAAGAACAAGGGAATCCGCCTGGACAACGAGCTGGAAGTAGCCGACCTGAAAAAGCTGGTGGCCCGTTTCAAGGAGGCCGTGAAGAAACAGACGGGCAAAGACTTCCCGGACAACGCCTACGAGCAGTTGTGGGGTGCCATCTGTGCCGTATTCGATTCCTGGATGAACGAACGCGCCATCCTTTACCGCAAGATGGAAGGCATTCCTGCTGAATGGGGAACGGCCGTCAACGTGCAGGCCATGGTATTCGGCAACATGGGCGACACGTCGGCTACCGGCGTTTGCTTCTCGCGCGACGCGGCTACCGGCGAAGACTTGTTCAACGGCGAATATCTGATCAATGCGCAGGGAGAAGATGTGGTGGCCGGTATCCGCACGCCTCAACAGATCACGAAGATAGGTTCCCAACGCTGGGCCAAGCTGCAAGGCATTTCAGAAGAAGTACGTGCCAGCAAATATCCTTCCATGGAAGAAGCCATGCCTGCCATCTACAAGGAACTGGACGAGCTCCAGACAAAACTTGAAAACCATTATCATGACATGCAGGATATGGAATTTACCGTCCAGGAAGGCAAGTTATGGTTCTTGCAGACCCGTAACGGCAAGCGCACGGGCGCGGCCATGGTCCGCATTGCCATGGAGATGCTGGAACAAGGCATGATCGACGAAAAGACGGCTGTCTTGCGCTGCGAACCGAATAAGTTGGACGAGTTGCTCCATCCGGTATTCGATAAAGAAGTCCTGCACCAGGTCAAAGTACTGACCCGCGGTTTGCCGGCATCTCCGGGTGCGGCCTGCGGCCAGATCGTCTTCTTCGCTGAAGATACTGCCAAATGGCGTGCCGACGGCCATCGTGTCGTATTGGTCCGCATCGAGACTTCCCCGGAAGACTTGGCAGGCATGACCGTGGCGGAAGGCATTCTGACGGCCCGCGGAGGCATGACTTCCCATGCGGCCGTTGTAGCTCGCGGCATGGGCAAATGCTGCGTGTCCGGCGCAGGTGCCATCAATGTGGATTACAAGGCACGTACCGTAGAAATTGACGGCGTGCTGCTGAAAGAAGGCGATTTCATCTCTTTGAATGGCAGCACCGGTGAAGTTTACCAAGGCGAAGTTCCTACAAAAGCTGCCGAAGTTTCAGGGGATTTTGCCAAATTGATGAACTTGTGCGATAAATATACGCGCTTGAGGGTACGTACCAACGCCGATACTCCGCACGATGCAGAAGTGGCCCGCAGCTTTGGTGCCGTAGGTATCGGCCTGTGCCGCACAGAACACATGTTCTTCGACAATCAGAAGATCGTGGCCATGCGCGAAATGATTTTGGCCCCGGACGTAGAAGGACGCCGCAAAGCACTGGCCAAGCTGTTGCCTTACCAGAAATCTGATTTCAAAGGCATCTTCAAGGCGATGGACGGCTGTCCGGTGAATGTGCGCCTGCTCGATCCTCCTTTGCACGAATTCGTTCCTCACGATCAGAGAGGCCAGGAAGAAATGGCCAAGGCCATGGGCGTGACAGTCGAATATATCCGCCGGCGCGTGGAGAACTTATGCGAACACAACCCGATGCTGGGCCACCGCGGTTGCCGCCTGGGTAACACATATCCGGAAATTACCGAGATGCAAACCGAAGCCATCTTGGGGGCTGCCATCGAATTGAAGAAAGAAGGCTATGATCCCCATCCGGAAATCATGGTTCCATTGACCGGCATCTTGTATGAGTTCGAAGCGCAGGAAAAGGTAATCCGCGCAACCGCTGCCGCGTTGTTCAAAAAAGAAGGCGTTGAAATCCCATTCAAGGTAGGTACGATGATCGAGATTCCGCGCGCTGCCTTGACCGCCAACCGTATCGCTTCCCGTGCCGAATACTTCTCATTCGGTACGAACGACCTGACCCAGATGACATTCGGCTACTCGCGCGATGACATCGCTTCTTTCTTGCCGGTTTATTTGGAAAAGAAGATCTTGAAAGTCGATCCGTTCCAAGTATTGGACCAGAACGGCGTAGGCCAGTTGGTCCAGATGGCTGTAGAAAAAGGCCGTTCAGTGCGTCCGGAACTGAAATGCGGCATCTGTGGTGAACATGGAGGCGAACCTTCATCTGTGAAGTTCTGCCACAAAGTCGGGTTAGACTACGTTTCTTGTTCCCCGTTCCGCGTGCCTATCGCTCGTTTGGCTGCGGCGCAG
>CAYRFT010000185.1:0-4433 GCA_964423585.1 uncultured Parabacteroides sp.
GGAAATGGGATTTTAAAATTCCAAGAGGGCTTCATGCGGATTGTGGTCGCTCAAATAACCTGTTTTTGTCTCCGGGTTTTGGGCTATTTCCGCATTCAGCACCTTGATTTGCGGGGTGACGAAGATGAAATCGATCTTTTCGCGCTGTTCCATGGGCTGGCGGCCGAAGTCGTGGAAAGTATAGGCCGGTCCCGCCTTTCGGTCCGCCTCCTTGTATGCGTCTTTCAAGACAAATTCATTCGTCGTGATTGTCAAATAGGCTTCCGAGCGGTCATTCACGTTAAAGTCGCCCGTGACGACTGCCGGGCGGTCGCCGACGAGCTCTTTGATTTTCCGGATGATCAAAAGCGCGCTCTCGCGGCGGGCTTCCGTGCCTATGTGGTCGAAATGCGTGTTCACGCCCATGAAAACCTTGCCCGTGGATTTGTCTTTGAACTTGGCCCAGGTGGCAATGCGGGGGCAGGCGCCGTCCCATCCGACGAAGCCGGCGCTGTCAGGGTACTGGGAGAGCCAGAACGTGTTGCTGTCGAGCACCTCGTACTTGTCGGCGCGGTAGAACAGCGGGCAGTACTCCCCTTTTTCCTTCCCGTCCTCGCGCCCCACGCCGATGGCCGCGTAACCGGGCAGCCCCGCTTTCAGGTCTTCCAATTGATTGTGGAGCACCTCCTGCATCCCGATGATGTCCACCCCCGCGGCGAGGATATGGCGGCAGACGGAATCCTTCCTGTACTGCCAGTTGTTGAGGCTGTCGGCCGGGGTATCGAGCCTGATGTTGAATGTCGCCCATTCTATTTGCAAGGAAGGGCCCGCCTGGTCCGTATCGGCCGGTTGCTGATTCTTTTTTCCGCCGCAAGCCGTGAGCACGAGGGCGCACAGGGCGGCACTTGCCAGATTCTTCATGATTTTCCTGTTTTATGTTTTGTTGGATATCCAAGCGCAAAGATAAGAAATAATCGGTCAAACGGCGGAAAAGCCTCCCCTACCATTTCAGCAGGCCTTTGCCCTGGCGGACGATCTCGAACTCGTCGGCGGTGCAGTCTATCACCGTCGAAGGCTCCAAGCCGCCGTAGCCGCCGTCGATTACCAGATCGACGAGGCCCCCGTATTTCTCTTCAATCAGCTCCGGGTCGGTCGAATATTCCAGGATTTCATCGTCGTCGTCGTGCACCGACATGGTGAGAAGCGGGTTTCCCAGCTCGCGGATGATTGCGCGGACGATGCTGTTGGCCGAGACGCGGATTCCCACCTCCTTGCGGTTCTTGTAAATCTTGGGCAGCTCGTGGTTGGTGGGCAGGATGAAGGTGAAAGGGCCGGGCAGGTTCTTTTTCATCAGCTTGAAGGCGGCGTTGCCCACCTTCGCGTACTCGCTGAGGTTCGACAGGTCGTAGCAAATGATGGAGAGGTTGCTTTTCTGGGGGTTGACGCCCTTGATCTGGCAGATGCGCTCGACGGCGCGGACGTTCAGCGCGTCGCAGCCGATGGCATACACCGTGTCGGTCGGATAAATGATCAGGCCGCCGTCCTGCAACGCCTTGACGACCTTTTCCACTTCCCTCGGATTGGGGTTTTCTTCATAAATCTTCAGTAACATATTCCTTGCATTCGCATTAAACGGAGAAAAACATCCTTCAAACTTCCGCGAGGACCACCCCGCGCGCCGTCACCTGCCTTCCGACAGCCGGCGGTGCATGGCGGCGGCCGCCCGCCTCCCGTCTCCCATCGCCAGGATGACCGTCGCCCCTCCCCTGACGATGTCGCCGCCGGCGTAAATCATCGGGACGGACGATTCCATGTCTTCATTGACGGCTATCGTGCCCTTCCGCCCCAATTCCAGCCCCTCGACGGAGTGCGGGACGATCGGGTTGGGCGAAACGCCGATGCTCACGATCGCCAAATCGATGTCCAACGCCTCGACGGCCCCCGGCACCGGCACCGGGCTCCGGCGGCCCGACGCATCCGGCTCGCCCAGCTCCATCTTCTGGAGGATGACCTGGCAGACGCGGCCTTTCTCGTCCGCCTTATATTCAACCGGGTTGTGCAACGTCAGGAATTCGACGCCCTCTTCCTTGGCATGTTTCACTTCTTCCAGGCGCGCCGGCATCTCCTGCTCCGAGCGGCGATAAACAATCATGGCTTTCTCCGCCCCCAGCCGCCGCGCGGTGCGGACGGAATCCATTGCCGTGTTGCCGCCGCCGACGACCGCCACCCTTTTCCCGAAAACGACCGGCGTGTCGGACTCCGGATTGGCGGCATCCATCAGGTTCACGCGGGTCAGATACTCGTTCGACGACATGACGTTGATTGAATTTTCGCCCGGAATGTTCATGAAGTTCGGCAGCCCCGCCCCCGAAGCCACGAAAATCCCCTGGAAGCCGTCGGCTTTCAGGTCTTCCACGCGGAGGGTCTTCCCGATGATGCAATCTTTGACGAAAGAGACGCCCAATCTCGAAAGATTCTCGATTTCCACGTCCACGATCCTGTTCGGCAAGCGAAATTCCGGGATGCCGTACTTCAGCACCCCGCCGATCTCGTGCAAGGCCTCAAAGACGGTCACTTCATAGCCCAACTTCGCCATGTCGCCCGCAAACGAGAGGCCTGCGGGGCCCGAGCCGATGGCCGCCACCTTGATGCCGTTCGGCCGCGCCGTTTGCGGCAAGGAAATCTGCCCGCTCTCCCGCTCGTAGTCGGCGGCGAAACGCTCCAGATAGCCGATGGCCACCGCCTCGTGCCCCATCTTCAGGTGGATGCACTTCGATTCGCACTGCTTCTCCTGCGGGCAAACACGCCCGCAAACGGCCGGCAGGGCGCTCGTCTCCTTCAAAATCCGGGCCGCCTCCAAGAATTCCCCCCGCTCGATGTTCTTGATGAAAGAAGGGATGTGCACGCCCACCGGGCAGCCCGTCATGCACGTCGGATTCGCGCAGTCCAAGCACCGGCTCGCCTCGATGCGTGCCTGCTCGGCCGTCAGCCCCTGGTTCACCTCCTCCAAACGCGCGTGCGACCGGTATCCGGGGTCCAGCTCGTTCATAATGGCGCGCGGGACGGCGGCACGCTCCTTCGGCTTCATCGCCTTCCGCAATTCTTCGCGCCACGGGGCGTTCCGGTCGTCCGGCAAGGCCGCATGTCCTTCCGCGAAATGGTCCAGCTTGCGGATTTCCTCCCGTTCAACCTCCTTGAAAGCACCCATGCGCTTGAGCATCTCGTCGAAATCCACCTGATGGCCGTCGAACTCCGGGCCGTCCACGCAAACGAACTTCGTCTTCCCCCCTACTGTGACGCGGCAAGCGCCGCACATGCCCGTGCCATCCACCATGATCGTATTCAGGGAGACATCCGTCGGGATGCCGTACTTCTTGGTCAACAGGCAAACGAACTTCATCATGACAGCCGGGCCGATGGCGAAACACTTGTCCACCTTCTCGCGCCGGATGACGGCTTCGACCCCTTCCGTCACCAAGCCTTTCCGCCCATACGAGCCGTCGTCGGTCATGACAATCACCTCGTCCGAGCTGGCCCGCATTTCCTTTTCCAGAATGATCAGCTCCTTCGTCCGCCCCGCCAGGACCGTGACCACCCGGTTGCCCGCCGCCTTCAACGCCTGCACGATCGGCAACATCGGAGCGACACCCACGCCTCCGCCGGCGCAGACCACCGTGCCGAACTTCCCGATATGCGTCGCCTGTCCCAGCGGCCCCACCACGTCCGTTATGCAATCACCGACTTCCAGCCGGCACAGCTTGGTGGAGGAGAGCCCGACCTCCTGCACGACCAGCGTAATCGTTCCCTTCTTCACATCCGCTTCCGCGATGGTCAGGGGAATGCGCTCGCCCTTCTCACCCACGCGCACAATCACGAAATGCCCCGCCTTCCGAGAGCGGGCAACCAGCGGAGCCTCGACCTCGAGCTTCACCACCTTTTCCGAGAAAAACTCTTTTCCTACTATCCTATTCATATCATCGCTATTATTCAAACAACCCTTCATCCCGTATCAGCATCAGAATGGCAGAATGAGGGACGATCAGGTATTTCTCATCATTGAAACTGATTTCGTAAACGGCATTCTGCAAATAAACGGCCAGGTCGCCCTCTTGCGCCTGCAACGGCAAGTAACGGACCTCCTCTTCCTTCTTCTCCCAGACCTCCCGCTCCCCGTTCTGCGCCGGAAGCGGGTAACCCGGCCCTACCTTTATGATATAGCCTGCCTGGATTTTTTCTTTCTCCTGCACCGAAGGCGGCAAATAAAGCCCCGTCTTCGTCTGGCTCTGCGGATTCTTCGGCTTGATAAGGACCTTGTCCCCTACCATCAGGAATTTATGAACGTCTTTTTGTCCTAAAGATAACTGCATACCTGTAAATCGTTTGTTCGGGCAACAAAGCTACGAAAGTTTGCAAAAAAAGCCGCATGAAACGGTTTCTAATTCTATCCGCGCCTC
>CAYRFT010000186.1:0-4427 GCA_964423585.1 uncultured Parabacteroides sp.
TATATCAGGACGGAAGCCGCGACGGACACGTTCAGCGAGCCGATCGTCCCGAATTGCGGTATCGTGACCGCGCCGTCGCAGGCACGTAGGTTTTCGGGAGATACGCCGGTGTCTTCGGCCCCCATGACGATGGCCGTCGGGCCGTCGTAGGCGATGCTCGTGTAATTCGCGCCTGTCTTTTCGGAAGCCGCATACACCCTCACCCCGCTCTGTTTCAAGAAACGGATGGCCAGGTTGATGTTTTTCTCCTTGCATACCGGCAGCACGTGCAAGGCGCCCGCCGAGGCCTTGACGGCATCGGCATTGACGCTTGCGTTCCCTTTGGCCGGGATGACGACCGCATCGACCCCCGCGCATTCGCACGTGCGGGCGATGGCCCCGAAGTTGCGGACGTCCGTCACGCCGTCGAGCAGCACGATGAAAGGGTCGCGGCCCTGCTCGTACACGAAAGGAATCATGTCTTCCAGCCTTTGGTAGGCGACGGCCGGCATGAAGGCGATCACGCCCTGGTGGTTTTTGCGGGTATAGCGGTCCAGCCGTTGCTGCGGCACCCGCTGCAGCCGGATGGCCGTCCCGCGCGACACGTCGAGCAGCTCTTTGGCCAGTTCCCCTTGCAGGTCCTTCCGGACCAGTATCTTGTCTATCTCCTTGCCGGCCTGCACCGCTTCAATCACGGCGCGGATGCCGAATATCATTTCACTCTCTTTCATAAAAAAACTTGCTTGTTGGAAATACGTCTTCCGCCGTTGCCGATAAAAAAAGCCGGAAGGAAAACTCCCGGCTTTCGGCCTTTTCCGGCTGTCAGATTCCTAAAGAAGCCTTGATGGCTTCGATTTTTTCCGCGGCTGCCTTGTCGGCTGCGGGCAATTCTTCCGCGCTGCCCACTTTGGAATGCACCTCGCAATAGAACTTGATCTTCGGCTCTGTCCCCGACGGGCGGATGGAGACCTTCGTCCCGTCTTCGGTGAAGAACTGCAGGACGTTTGAGGTGACCGGCATGGCGAGGGTCAGCGTTTCGTTTTCCAGGTAGTCGATGCCCTTCAGCGTTGAATAGTCGTAGAAATAAGTCACCTTGGAACCGGCTATTTCCTTCAGCGGGTTTTCGCGGAAATGCTTCATCATCGCTTCGATTTCTTCGGCGCCGCTCTTTCCCTTCTTCACGACGGAAACGCCCTTCTCCTTGGAGAACCCGTATTCCACGTAAATCTTCTGCAGCAGCTGGTACATGGACATGCCCTGGTCTTTGGCCCACGCCGCTATTTCGGCCAGCACGGCACACGCCGAAACGGCATCCTTGTCGCGGACGAAGTCTTCGCACAGGAACCCGTAGCTCTCTTCGCCGCCGCCGATGTATTCCAGCCTGCCTTCGTTCTGCTTCATGACGTTGGCAATCCATTTGAACCCGGTATAAACGTCGTAGAAGCCCACCCCGTTGCGGTCGGCGATGGTCTTGATCGTCTCTGTCGTGACGATGGTCTTGACGATGTATTCCTTGCCTTGTATTTTGCCTAATTCCTTCCAGCGGGTGATCAGGTAATAAACGAACATCAGGGCGGTCTGGTTGCCGTTCAGCAAGACCCATTCGCCTTCGTCGTTCTTGACGGCCGCGCCCACGCGGTCGGCATCGGGGTCGGAGGCCAATACCAGCTCGGCATCGGTTTCTTTGGCTTTCTTGACGGCCAACGCCAGGGCTGCCGGTTCTTCCGGGTTCGGGGAGACCACGGTCGGGAAATCCCCGCTGACAACGTCCTGCTCGGGCACATGGATGACATGGGTGAACCCGAAGGCGGCCAGCGCGCGCGGAATCAGTTTCACGCCCGTCCCGTGGATCGGCGTATAGACGATCTTCATGTCGTGATGGCGCCGGATGGCTTCCTTCGACAATGAGATCTTGGTCAGGTCGTCGATGAACGCGCTGTCTATTTCTTCGCCGATGATTTCAATCAGATCCTTGTTGCCTTTGAACTTGATGTCGGCGGCGGAGCGGATTTTGTTGACTTCGGCGATTGTGTTTTTGTCGTGCGGCGAGATCATCTGGGCGCCGTCGTTCCAATAGGCCTTGTATCCGTTGTATTCTTTCGGATTGTGGGAGGCGGTCAGGATGATGCCGCTTTGGCATCCCAGCTTGCGGATGGCGTATGACATTTCCGGCGTCGGGCGCAAACTGTCAAACAGATAAACCTTGATGCCGTTGGCGGAGAAGATGTCGGCCGATATTTCGGCGAATTTGCGGCTGTTGTTGCGGCAGTCGTGGCCGATGACGACTTTGATCTGGCCGAGGTCCGCAAATTCTTTCTTCAGGTAGTTGGACAATCCCTGCGTGGCGGCGCCCACGGTGTAGATGTTCATCCGGTTGGAGCCCACGCCCATGATGCCGCGCAGGCCGCCGGTCCCGAATTCCAGGTCCTTGTAGAACGCCTCGATCAGGTCCGTAGGATCTTCTTTGTCTAATAATGCTTGTACGGCTGCTTTTGTCTCAGCGTCGTAACTGTCAGTAAGCCAACCTTGGGCCTTACTTCTCACTGTTTGTAGCAATTCATTGTTTTCCATGTCTTCGCAATGTTATTTTGGTTGATATGTGCATAAATTATGTTGGCAAAAGTAGTGATTTTTCAGTCGGTTTCAATCTTTTTCCGAAAAAAGTGCGCCTGTTTCTTCACCAGGAAAAGGAATAGCCGTATTCCGAGCGGTTTCCGCAGGCGTCCGTGACCACGAGGCGCAGCCGGTGCTTGCCGCCACGCTTGACCTGCTCCCGGTCGAGGCGGCAACTGACGACGGAGTGCTTGTCCATCTGGAAGAGGACGAATTTCCCGTCGATGGTGCCCTTGTATGTATCGACGCCGCTCAGGTTGTCGGTCAGCCGGAAGCGGAAGGCGCGCTGGCGGCTCCACTGCTCCGGTTGCACGGGCTTGATGCCCGGCGGGACCGTGTCGGCCGAGACGGTATAGGTCCCCAGCTCGCGGATGTCCCCGTCTATCCAGCCGTTCCGGTAAGTGCCGCCGACCCATGCGCCCCGTTTCCCTTTCCACTGGACGATGCCGTATTGTTTTTTGTTGCCTAACGTGTCGCGCAGGAGCCGCAGGGACAGTCTTGCCTTTTGGTGGAGCGGGACGGGCTCGTCGTGGAGGATGTGGATGTCGGCCAGCCTCCCGTTTCCCTTTTCGGCCCTGTAAACGAAGTCCAGGTCGGCATACAGGTTCCCTTTGGGGATAAGCAGGCGGATTCCTTTTGCCCCGAACCGGTTGTCGTGGTTCCAGCGGAAAGGCTCGGCCCCTTGCTTCCCGGCTTCGGGGATGGCTTGCTTCTTCCCGGTCACTTGCAGGTCCATCCGGCTTTGGTTGCCGTAAACGTCGGTGAGCAGGAAGGTGAAGGTGTATGTCTTTTCTTCCCGGATATCGACGATGCCCCGGTCCTTGGCGGAGAGGAAGCGCAGGCGGTTGCCCGGGTCGATGAAGCATTTGGTGTAGAAGGAGCGGTGTTTGCTCCAGTAGGGATAATCAATGAGGCTGTTCAGGTAGCGTGTCTCCGAAAAGGCGAAGCGGCCGATGTCGGAGAGGAAGAGCGTCCGGCCTCCTTCCGCCAGTTCGATCCGGCGTACCCCATAGACGTTGCCGGTCCCGTCCATGTAATCATCGGCCTTGACGGCGAAGCCTATTTTCCCCCACGCGGTGATCCGGGCGTTGATTACGGGGCGATGCTTGGCATCGTAGGCGACCTTCAGTTCCGTCTTCCCCGCCTTCCCGTTGGCGACACCGCTACCCGCTTGCGGGCAAATCAGGATGCCCGCGAATTTGGGAGGCCTGCTGTCCTTGATGAGGTGTTTATAATAAGGTAGGGGATCCAGGATGTCTTCGGTTTTCGTGTCCCGGATTTCAAAGTGGACGTGCGGCCCGCCCGAGCTGCCCGTGTTCCCGCTGTAGGCGACGATTTCCCCTTCCTCCACCGGTATTTGGCCGGGCGCGAGGGTCAAATCGACCTGGAAACGCTCGAGCTTGTATTGTTGGCGGCGTACATATCCGGCTATCTCCGGGATGAAACGGTCCAGATGCCCGTAAACGGTGGTGGTCCCGTCGGGGTGGGCGAGGTACAGCGCGTTCCCGTACCCCCAGGGGCTGACGGACACGCGGGAGACATACCCGCTTTGGACGGCGTGGACCGCCTTGCCGGTCGCCCCTTGCGTTTTCATGTCGATGCCCGAGTGGAAATGGTTTCCCCGCAGCTCGCCGAAGTTGCCGGCCAGGTACAAGGGGAATTCCAGCGGGTTGCGCCATTTGTCCTGGCTCCATCCGGCCATCGCGCAGCCCAGCAATAAAAAGAAGAAATAGCGTTTGTGCATGACGTGTCTTGTTTTGGCGGCAAACTTACGGTTTTTTTCCGTCATTTCCGCCACGAAACCTCCGGCGCGGCCCTGCCGGACTGCTCCGACG
>CAYRFT010000187.1:0-4397 GCA_964423585.1 uncultured Parabacteroides sp.
GATTTTCCGGCCGTCTTCCGGCGGAAACGCCGTGTTTTTGCCCCGTTTCCCCTTTTCCCTTTCCGACGCGAGGGGTTTATTGTAAAAAAACTGTTTGCGCGGTGCGCGCAAGGGGATTTTTCAGAAAAAAACCGCCGTCGCCGCTCGGATTTTGCTTGTTCCACCCCTCGAAACATGCTCGCTACGCACGAATCTGGCAAAAAATACGGCCATAAGAGAATATTCTTGCCAAGACTTTGCTTGTTCTTCCCGCTAATCGTTACCTTTGCAGGCAACCTCAAGCTATTTAACGGGAAATAATAAGATGACAACATTTACCGCCATATTGAACGGGTTCCGCCGGGACGCTTTGTCGAAACGCGACACGGGATACAAATTCGAGCGTTTGATGCAAGCCTATTTAAAAACCACCTCGGTCTATGAAGGAGTATTTGAAGAGGTCTGGTTGTGGATGGATTTCCCTTATCACGGCCAGTTTGGAGGAAAAGATATCGGCATCGATTTGGTTGCCCGGACTTTCTCGGGCGACTACTGGGCCGTTCAATGCAAGTGCTTCGCGGAAGACAGCTATATTGGCAAGGCAGATGTAGATACGTTCCTTTCCACTTCCGGAAAGACTTTCGAGGCGGAAGGCGGAACCGTCGCTTTCGCGCAGCGTCTTTGGATTTCAACGACCAACAAATGGAACAGCGTTGCCGAACTGACGATCAAGAACCAGACACCCCCGGTGGCCCGCCTGAATCTGATAGATCTGGAATCGGACGATGTGGACTGGGCGAAGTTGGAACATGGCTTGTTCGGCAAGGCCTCGCGTCCCAAGCCTTTTACCGTCAAGGAGCATCAGCAGAAAGCCATCGACAAGGCCCACGAATACCTGAAGACGCACGAGCGGGGAAAGTTGATCATGGCTTGCGGCACGGGCAAAACCTTTACTTCGCTGAAAATCGCGGAGCGGGAAACCGGCAACAAAGGGCTGGTGCTGTTCCTTGTGCCTTCCATCGCCTTGCTGGGGCAGACTTTGCGCTCATGGTCGCAACAGGCCTCCGTGCCTATCCATGCCATCTGCATCTGCTCCGACAGCCAGGTGTCGCGCCAGGAAATCAAGAATGACGAAGGAGGCACAAGCATCTTGGATCTGGCACTTCCGGCTTCCACTGATACCCGGTACATCATTCATCAACTGGAGACCATGCGCCGGCAGTTTTCCGACGGGATGACGGTAGTCTTTTCCACCTACCAGTCCATTGATGTCATATCGAAGGCGCAGGCCATGATGCTGGCACGTACAGGCAATGAATACGGGCTGTTTGACCTGGTTATCTGCGACGAAGCCCACCGCACCACCGGCGTTACCTTGAAGGGAGACGACGAAAGTGCTTTCGTCAAAGTGCATGATAACAACTTCATCCGGGCGAAACGCCGCATTTACATGACGGCCACCCCTCGCATTTATACGGACGAAGCCCGGAAGAGGGCGGACGAAAACGATGCCGTGCTCTGCTCGATGGAGGACGTGTCGCTCTATGGCGATGAAATCTACCGCATCGGATTCGGCGAAGCCGTGGAGAAGAACCTCTTGTCTGATTATAAAGTCCTGATTCTTGCGGTGGGCGAGAAAGACATTCCTCCTGCTTTGCGGGAAACCATTACCAATAACGACGGGACGCTCAAGGCAAGCGATGCCTCTAAATTCGTAGGCTGCATCAATGCCCTTTCCAAACGGGTGCTGGGCGACGAAGGGCTGATAAAGGCCGCCGACCCGCTTCCCATGCGCCGCGCTGTGGCATTCTGTTCCACAATCAAAGATTCCGAACTCACCTCAAGGGTGTTCACGGAATGCAAGGGTGCTTACATGAAAGACATGAGCGAGAGCGATAAAAACCAGATGGTGGATGTAGTCGCCCGCCATGTGGACGGCACGATGTCGGCCACCCGGCGTGATGCCGAACTGATGTGGCTGAAAGATCAGCCGGAAAACGAGATGGAATGCCGGATGCTGACCAATGCCCGTTGCCTGAGCGAAGGCGTGGATGTCCCGTCGCTGGATGCCGTGGTGTTCGTTTCGCCCAAGAACTCGCAGGTGGATGTGGTGCAGTCCGTGGGACGGGTCATGCGGCTGAGCGAAGGCAAGAAATACGGCTATATCATCATTCCGGTAGTCATACCCGAGAATGAGGAAGGGGACGAGGTGTTGAGCAGGCATCCCAATTTCAAGGTCGTCTGGACGGTACTCAATGCCTTGCGTGCCCACGACGACCGTTTCAATGCTGAGGTCAACAAAATAGAGTTGTCAAAAAAACGGCCGGAACATATCCTCTTCGGCGGAGTGCCCCATGACGACGACAGCACGGACCGCAGCCAGGCCGAATCAAAAGGGCAACGCCGTGAAAGCGCGGCGCAGGAGATGGCCCGCCAGCTTTCCTTGCAATTCGAGGAATTGCAGAGCGTGTTCTATGCCAAGATGGTGACCAAGGTAGGCAGCAAGCGGTATTGGGAACTGTGGGCGAAAGACATTGCCAAGATTGCCGACGGGCACATCGCGCGCATCCGCCGGCTGATTGCCGACGAAGGCAAGCACAAGCTCGCTTTCGGGCAGCTCATGGAGGGATTGCGCAAAAACATCAATCCCGGCCTGACGGAACAGGAGACCATCGAGATGCTCTCGCAGCACCTCATCGCCTTGCCGGTATTCGAGGCGCTGTTCGGGAATAATGAGTTTGCCGCAAGCAATCCGATGTCCAAAGCCATGCAGGATATGCTGGCTTTGCTGGACGATGAAGCGAAAACGGAAGAAGAAAACGAACGCCTCCAAAAGTTCTATGATTATGTGCGCACCACGGTGGGCGACATCGAGGATGCCGAAGGCCGCCAACGCCTGATAGTGGAGCTTTACGACAAGTTCTTCAAGGTGGCTTCGCCCAAGACGGTGGAGAAGCTGGGCATTGTCTATACGCCGGTCGAGGTGGTGGACTTCATCATACGTTCCGTGGCCTTTATCCTCGAGAAAGAGTTCGCCCGTACCTTGAGCGACGAGAACGTGCATATCCTCGACCCGTTTACAGGGACAGGCACATTCATCACGCGCCTGCTCCAAAGCGGATTGATACGCAAGGAAGACATGCCGCGCAAGTACCGCCATGAAATCCATGCCAACGAGATTGTGCTGATGGCCTATTACATCGCCTCCGTCAACATAGAGAACGTGTTCCATTCCATCATGAAGGACGAGGAATACAAATCGTTCGATGGCATTTGCCTGACGGATACTTTCCAGTTGGGAGAGAATGAATCGGATGAGGGCTTTTTCTCAAAGCAATTCCCTACGAACTCCAAGCGTGTGATGGAGCAGAAGAAATGCCCGATAACCGTCATTATCAGCAATCCGCCGTATTCTGCGGGGCAAAAGTCGGCAAATGACAACGCGCAGAATCAAAAATATCCCAATCTTGACAGCAATGTTGAGCGCACATACGCTGCAGAGACAAATGTAACGAACAAGAATTCTCTTTATGACAGCTATATAAAAGCTTTCCGTTGGGCTTCCGACCGTCTGGACAAAAACGGAGGCATTATAGGATTCGTAACCAACGGAAACTGGCTTGACGGCAATGCTCAGGATGGCATGCGCAAATGCTTTGAACAGGAGTTCTCTTCCATTTATGTATTCAATCTGAGAGGAAACCAACGTACCAGTGGAGAATTATCCCGTAAGGAAGGAGGTAAGATTTTCGGCTCAGGCTCCCGCACGCCGATAGCCATAACGATATTGGTGAAAAAGAGAAAAGCCCCCGGCGAAAAGGCAAGGATATACTATCGTGATATCGGGGATTATTTGAGCCGCGAAGACAAGCTGAAAATCATCAGAAACATGGGAGACATAAGCAATCCGCTTATGGCATGGAGGCAGCTTGCCCCTAATGAACACGGGGACTGGATTAGTCACCGTAACGAGATGTTCAATACATTCTTCCTGTTGGGAGACAAGGAAGACAAGAAGAATAAACGGACTTTCTTTGTGCCGTATTATACCAGAGGAATGGCGACATGTCGTGATACGTGGGCTTACAACAGTTCGTCTGTGGTTGTACAAGATAAGGCTAAGGAACAAATAGACTTCTATAATGAACAGTTGGAAAAACTGAACGATGGAGTGATTGATGAGGTAGATTTTAATACTAATAAAATAAGTTGGACAGCGGAGGCATTGGCTAATATTCAAAGGAAAAAATATTATAATCTTTTAGATTGTGAATATAGGGAAAGTATTTATCGTCCTTTCTTTAAACAAGTCCTTTTGTACTACAAACCATTAAATGAAAGGCAATACCAAATCCCCAAACTATTCCCAACCCCCGAACACAAGAATTTGGTGATATGCGTGTCTTGTGTTAGTGATA
>CAYRFT010000188.1:0-4394 GCA_964423585.1 uncultured Parabacteroides sp.
ATAAATCCGCCCCGCCGTTATGAGCGGCGGGGCGGTGCGAAAATCATGCAAGACTTGACATCAAGCCTCGGCATCCCAATTCCCGGCAGCCATGCGCTTGTAGCTGCGCAGACGCCATTTGGCATTGTCTTCGGCAGCCCGGAACAATTCGGCAGCTTCGGCCGGATATTGCTTCAGCACGGACGCGAAGCGAACTTCGCCCTTCAGGAAGTCCTGGAACTTGCTCCAATCCGGTTCTTTGCTGTCCAGCGTGAACGGATTCTTGCCTTCGGCCTCCAGTGCGGGGTTATAACGCCACAGATGCCAGTAACCGCACTCGACGGCGGCCTTTTCTTCGGCCTGGGACTTGCCCATGCCTTTCTTCAGGCCGTGGTTGATACAGGGAGCATAGGCAATGATCAGGGACGGGCCTTCATAGGCCTCGGCTTCGCGGAAGGCTTTCAGCGTCTGAGCCTGATCGGCACCCATGGCGACCTGCGCGACATACACATAACCGTATATCGTGGCCATCAGTCCCAAGTCTTTCTTGCGGACGCGCTTGCCCGCGGCGGCAAACTTGGCGATGGCGCCTACCGGGGTCGCCTTTGACGACTGTCCGCCGGTGTTGGAGTAAACCTCCGTATCCAATACCAGGATGTTTACGTTTTTGCCGGAAGCGATGACATGGTCCAGACCTCCGTAACCGATATCGTATGAAGCGCCGTCGCCACCGATAATCCACTGGGAACGCTTCACCAGGAAGTGCGACAACCCGGCGACAGTGGCGCAGTGGGGGCATTTGTCCTTGGCGGCTTCCACCATCGGGATGATCTTTTCGGCCAGTTCCTTCGTCTTGTCGGCATCGTTCCGGTTCTCAATCCAAGCCTGGAACACTTCCTTGTATTCGGCCGGAGTCGTCTCGGAGGCGATGGCCTCTTCCATGGCTTTCAGGATGCGGGCGCGCATCTTTTCGTTGGCCAATTCCATGCCCAAGCCGAACTCGCAGAAGTCTTCAAACAATGAGTTCGCCCAGGCGGGGCCGTGTCCTTTCTCGTTGGTCGTATATGGAGTGGAAGGTACGGAACCGGAATAGATGGAAGAGCAGCCTGTCGCGTTGGCAACCATTTCACGATCGCCGAACAGTTGGGAAATCAACTTCACATACGGGGTTTCACCGCAACCCGAGCATGCGCCGGAGAACTCAAACAACGGAGTGGCGAACTGCGAGTTCTTCACATTCGACTTCACGTCGAGCAAGTCCTGTTTTGACTTCACGTTGGCTATGCAGTAATTCCAGTTGGCGGCTTCGGCTTCCTGGCCTTCCAGCGGAACCATGCTCAAGGCCTTGTTGCCCTTGAATCCCGGACAGACATCCGCACAGTTGCCGCAGCCCAGGCAGTCCATGACATCTACCTGCATGCGGAACGCCATGCCTTTCATCGCGGCCGGGGCCTTGACGGCAATAGTGGCGAAGTTGGCACCCTTCTGTTCTTCTTCATCCAAGACAAACGGACGGATGGCCGCGTGGGGGCAAACATACGAACACTGGTTGCACTGGATGCAGTTGGCCTCGTTCCATACCGGGACGAACGTGGCTACGCCGCGCTTTTCATATTTGGCCGTGCCCGGATGCCAGGTGCCATCTTCGATGCCCTTGAAGGCGGAAACCTTCAGCAAGTCGCCCCCTTGCGCGTTGATCGGACGAACGACTTCGTTGATGAACGCAGGGTCGTTGTTGGCCGCCTGTTCGTCGGCAGGCAGGTTTGCCCAAGCCGGATCAACTGCCAACTGATGGTATTCGCAACCGCGGTCAACCGCCGCATGGTTCTTGTTGACCACGTCTTCGCCCTTGTTGCCGTATGACTTGATGATGAACTTCTTCATCTGTTCGATAGCCAGATCGACAGGGATTACTCCCGTAATGCGGAAGAACGCAGACTGGAGGATGGTGTTGGTGCGGTTGCCCAACCCGATTTCCTGGGCGATCTTCGTCGCATTGATATAATAAACGCTGATATTCTTCCGGGCCAAATAACGCTTTACGTTATTAGGCAAGTTCTTGGCCAGCTCGTCTCCTTCCCAAAGCGTGTTCAACAAGAAAGTGCCGTTTTCACGCAAGCCGCGCGTCACGTCATACATGTGGAGATATGCCTGGACGTGGCAAGCGACGAAATTAGGCGTGTTTACCAAATAGGTGGAACGGATCGGATGGTCGCCAAAGCGCAGGTGGGAACATGTGAAGCCTCCCGACTTCTTGGAGTCGTAGGAGAAGTAAGCCTGGCAATATTTGTCGGTATTGTCGCCGATGATCTTCACCGAGTTCTTGTTGGCTCCCACGGTGCCGTCAGCGCCCAGGCCGTAGAACTTGGCCTCGAACATGCCTTCGCCGCCCAAGGCAATTTCTTCTTTCTTGGGCAGGGATGTAAAGGTGACGTCATCTTCGATGCCGATGGTGAACCCGTTCTTCGGCAGGGGCATGGCCAGGTTTTCATAAACAGCCAGGATTTGTGCCGGGGTTGTGTCCTTGGAACCCAAACCGTAACGGCCGCCCACGATCAACGGGGCGTTTTCTGCGCCATAGAAGCAATCTTTTACGTCCAGATACAGCGGTTCGCCATTGGACCCCGGTTCTTTTGTGCGGTCCAGGACGGCGATGCGTTTGGCCGTCTTGGGCACGGCAGCCAAGAAATGCTTGGCGGAGAAGGGCCGGTACAAGTGGACGGAAACCAGACCCACTTTCTCGCCCTTGCTTGCCAGATAGTCGATGGCTTCGCGGGCAGCTTCCGTCACCGAACCCATGGCGATGATTACACGCTCCGCGTCTTCAGCCCCGTAGTAATCGAACAAGCCGTGCTTGCGGCCTGTGATCTTGCCGATCTCGTTCATGTATTCTTCCACGATGGCGGGGACTGCCTCATAGAACGGGTTGGAAGACTCCCTGTGCTGGAAGAAGTGGTCCGGATTTTCAGCCATGCCGCGGGTCACCGGCTTCTGCGGATTCAAGGCGCGGGCGCGGAATTCGGCCAGCGCTTTCCGGTCGATCAGCGGAGCCAGGTCTTCGTTGTCCAATTTTTCGATCTTCTGGATTTCATGGGAAGTACGGAACCCGTCGAAGAAATTGATGAACGGCACACGCGACTTCAACGTTGCCAGGTGGGCGACTCCGGCCAAATCCATCACTTCCTGCACCGAGCCTTCGCACAACATCGCGAAACCTGTCTGGCGGCAGGACATGACATCCTGGTGGTCGCCGAAGATGCACAACGCATGGGAGGCCAATGTGCGGGCGGATACGTGGAACACGCACGGCAGCAGCTCGCCTGCAATCTTGTACATGTTCGGGATCATCAGCAACAAGCCTTGCGACGCGGTGTAAGTGGTTGTCAACGCGCCTGCCTGCAACGAACCGTGGACAGCCCCGGCGGCACCGCCTTCAGATTGCATTTCCTGGACCGTCACCGTTTCGCCGAAGATGTTCTTGCGGCCGGCCGCCGCCCACTCATCTACATGTTCCGCCATGGTAGATGACGGAGTGATCGGGTAAATGGCGGCTACCTCGCTGAACATATACGAAATATGCGCAGCGGCCTCATTGCCGTCACACGTGATAAATTTCTTTTCTTTTGTCATAGACCTATAAACTATTAGATGTAAACATTCTTAACTGAAAAGAAAAACCGGTATCCTCAAATGAAAGAGACCGCCCCTTACTGAAAATACCGGTAATCCAGTCATGGCAGGGATTGCCACACGCCTTTTGCCGTCATTTCTTGAAATAACGGTTGAACAATCCTTCAAACCCTTTCCCATGGCGTGCTTCGTCCTTGCACATTTCATGTACCGTGTCATGGATGGCATCCAGGTTCAGCTGTTTGGCGCGGGTGGCAATGCGTTTCTTGTCTTCGCAGGCCCCCTGTTCGGCGTTCATGCGCTTTTCCAGATTGGTCTTGGTGTCCCATACCACGTCGCCCAGCAGTTCTGCGAATTTGGCCGCATGTTCGGCTTCTTCCCACGCATAGCGCTTGAAAGCCTCTGCCACTTCCGGGTAGCCTTCCCGGTCGGCCTGGCGGCTCATGGCCAGGTACATCCCCACTTCGGTGCATTCTCCCGTGAAATGGGCGTTCAGATCCTTGATCATCTCTTCGTCACAGCCTTTGGCCACGCCGAGCACGTGCTCGTCGGCAAAAGACAAGGCTCCTGTCGTTTCTACTAATTCTCTGAACTTGCTTTTGGGCTGTTTGCACTGCGGACAGAAGTCCGGGGCTTCGTTGCCTTCATGGACATAGCCGCATACTGTACAAATCCATTTCTTTTTCATAATCGCTAATTTAATTGGTTGTTATTACTATTGATTTTTGTATGGCAAAGATAATCTCTCTTTCTGAATTATTCAAGCATCTTCCGATTAAATTCTT
>CAYRFT010000189.1:0-4298 GCA_964423585.1 uncultured Parabacteroides sp.
CGCGCTTCCATCGGGAACGTCATTAAAGGCGCATCACGGAAAAATATCCTCGACTTATTGCTTTTCTGCTGAGATTTTTCATACCTTTGCAAGGTTTTTACATAAGTAGGCTTTGGAAAAATTGGGATCATATCAAATCGATTTAAAAAATCTCACTATAGGAGTACATGGGTATGACTACTTATTGGAGAACGGGTTCTTTGCGGGCATTGAAGGAGATTTGGTGCAAAAAGGCAAGGTCCGGGTGCATCTGACGCTTCGCAAATCGGCCATGATGTTTGAATTGGACTTCCATCTGGAAGGAACGGCCGTCGTGCCGTGCGACCGTTGTTTGGACGATGTGGAACTGCCCATCAACACGGATAGCCGTCTGGTGGTGAAGTTCGGTGAAAAATATGCGGAGGAAAGCGATGAGGTGTTGATCATTCCCGAAGATGACGGGACAATCGATTTGGCTTGGTTCTTATATGAATTCGTTGCCTTGGCCGTCCCGATGAAGCATGTGCATGCGCCGGGGGAATGCAATAAGGAGATGTATTCGGAATTGAGAAAATACCGGGCAGTCCAGGCTGGCGAAGAAGACGATTTCCCGGACGGAAGTTTTGATGAAGACGACTCAGGCACCCGTCAGCCGGCTGATCCGCGCTGGGATGCTCTGAAAAATTTGATAGAGAATAATAACAATTAAAGTATAGTAAAATGGCACATCCTAAAAGAAGACAAGGTAATGCAAGAACAGCCAAGAGAAGGACTCATTACAAGGCTGTTGCTCCGACGATAGCTATATGCCCGAATTGTGGAGCATGGCACGTTTACCACACTGTATGTGGCGAATGCGGCTATTACAGGGGAAAGTTGGCAATCGCTAAAGAGGCTGCGGTTTGATTATTCGGAAGATTAATTTGACTAAGTGGGAGGAATAGCCCTAAAAAATCAATTTTTTTAGGGCTATTCTTAATTTGTCAATCATTTATCAGGTTAGTGATGCAATGGGGAAAATTAATGCAGTGATAAAGGGAATCGGTGGCTATGTCCCTGAAGATGTCCTGACGAACGAAGATCTATGTAGAATGGTGGATACCTCTGATGAGTGGATCATGACACGTGTGGGCATCAGGGAACGCAGAATTTTGAGAGGCGAGGGTCTTGGCACTTCTTATATGGCAATCAGGGCCGTAAGGCAGTTGTTCGAAAACACGCAAGTCGATCCTGAAGACATCGAGGTGGTCTTGTTCGCTTCCACGACACCGGATTATCATTTCCCGATGGCTGCTTCTATCATTGCCTATCAGACAGGCTGCAAGAATGCCATGACATTTGATATGCAGGGAGCTTGTGCGGGTTTCCTGTATGCCTTGGAAACGGGTTCGAACTACATTCGTACCGGGCGTTATCATAAGGTGTTGGTCGTAGCCGGCGACAAGATGACATCGATTACCAATTATGAAGACCGCACGACATGCCCGTTGTTTGGTGATGGTTGCGGGGCCGTGCTGCTGGAACCGACTACGGAAGAAATCGGCGTGATGGACGTGATCCTTCGCACGGATGGCATCGGGCTTTCTCATTTGATCATGAAGGCGGGCGGATCTGCTTATCCTGCTACGCATGAAACCGTCGATAGGAGAGAACACTTTGTTTACCAGGATGGCAAGACGGTGTTTAAGTATGCCGTCACCTTGATGGCGGATGTGGCTGCCGAAATTGCCGGGCGCAATCATCTGACGCAAGACGATATCGCGTGGATAGTGCCGCATCAGGCCAATTTGCGCATCATTGAGGCAACGGCAAAGCGGTTGGGCGTTCCGAAAGAAAAGGTAATGGTCAACATTCAGAAATATGGGAATACCAGTGCCGGAACGATTCCCTTGTGCCTGTGGGAATGGGAAAACCGGTTGAAGAAAGGCGACAACCTGATTCTGACAGCCTTTGGGGCAGGTTTCACGTGGGGGTCCGTTTATCTGAAATGGGGTTATGATGGAAAATAAGCATAAATCGGGTTTTGTCAACATCGTCGGCAACCCGAATGTGGGGAAATCGACCTTGATGAACCGGTTGGTGGGTGAACGCATTTCGATTGTCACATCGAAGGCGCAGACAACCCGCCACAGGATTATGGGAATCGTGAATACCGAAGATATGCAGGTTGTCTATTCGGACACGCCCGGCGTCTTGCGGCCTAACTATAAGTTGCAGGAGTCGATGCTCGACTTCTCAGAGTCTGCCCTCGAAGATGCGGACGTGTTGCTGTATGTGACGGACGTGGTTGAAACCATTGATAAGAACGAGGAGTTCTTGCAGCAGGTGCAAAAGGAAAAATGTCCGGTCCTGCTGTTGATTAATAAGATCGACCTGACCGACCAGCCGAAGCTGGAAGCCCTGGTGGAGGAATGGAAGGCCATTCTTCCGCAGGCGGAGATTATCCCGATCTCGGCATTGTCGAACTTCAACGTCGGCTATGTCAAACGGCGGGTGGAGGAGCTGATGCCCGAGTCTCCTCCTTATTTCGAGAAAGACGCGCTGACGGATAAGCCTGCCCGGTTCTTTGTGACGGAGATTATCCGGGAGAAGATCCTCCTGTATTACCAGAAAGAAATCCCGTATGCGGTGGAAGTCGTGGTGGAATTGTTCAAGGAAGATAAAAAGAAGATCCATATCAATACCGTGATCGTTTGCGAACGGGATTCGCAGAAAGGCATTATCATCGGGCACGGGGGACAGGCACTGAAGAAAGTAGGCGCGATGGCACGCAGGGACATCGAACGCTTCTTCGGGAAGAAGGTCTTTCTGGAGATGTTTGTCAAAGTGGAAAAAGACTGGCGCAACCGCGAGAACCAGCTCCGCGCTTTCGGGTACCGCCAGGAATAAGGTTTATAAGCGGGCGAGGATTTACATGCCCGCCCGCAGAAGAAAACTCATAAAACTAAAAAACTCATAAGCTGAATATATGGGAAATCTTGTAGCAATTGTTGGCAGGCCCAACGTAGGGAAGTCCACCTTGTTCAACCGCCTGACGCAGACGCGGCAGGCAATTGTAGATGAACAGGCGGGGACGACACGCGACCGCCAGTATGGCAAGGTCGAATGGTCGGCAAAAGAATTTTCGCTGGTGGATACCGGCGGATGGGTTGTCGATCCGGAAGATGTTTTTGAGGAGGAAATCGACAAGCAGGTGAAAATCGCCGTTGAAGAGGCGGATGTGATCTTGTTTGTCGTCGATGTGATGCACGGCCTGACGGATCTGGACCAGGAAGTGGCGAATATCCTGCGTCGTTGCCGCAAACCGGTGGTGGTGGCGGCCAACAAGGCGGACAACTTCAGGGCGCATGCCGGTTCGGCCGAGTTTTATGCGTTGGGACTGGGCGACCCGGTCTGCATTTCGGCGATCAACGGCTCTTGCACGGGCGATTTGCTGGACAGGATCTTGGAAGTCATGCCTGCCGACAAGCCGATGGTGCCGGAAGAAGATCTGCCGCGCATTGCGGTAGTGGGCCGTCCGAATGCCGGGAAGTCGTCTTTGGTGAACGCCTTTATCGGCGAAGAGCGGAATATCGTGACGGAAATTGCCGGGACAACCCGGGATTCGATTTACACGAAGTACAACAAGTTCGGCTTGAATTTCTATCTGGTGGATACGGCCGGCATCCGCAAGAAGGGGAAAGTGACGGAAGATTTGGAATATTATTCCGTGATCCGCGCGATCCGCGCGATAGAGAATTCGGATGTCTGCCTTTTGATGCTGGATGCCACGCGGGGCATCGAAAGCCAGGACCTGAATATCTTCTCGCTGATACGGAAGAACAAGAAAGGTGTGGTCGTCTGCGTCAACAAATGGGATTTGATCGAGGACAAGAACTCGAAGGTTGTCAATTCCTACACGACTGCGATCCGGGAACGGCTGGCTCCCTTCACGGACATCCCGATCCTCTTTATCTCGGCACTGACGAAGCAGCGGATCTTCAAGGTCCTGGAAACGGCGAAGCAGGTCCATGAGAACCGCCGCCGCCGCGTACCGACGGCGAAGCTGAACGAGACCATGCTGCCGATCATCGAGAATTATCCGCCGCCGGCCTGGAAAGGAAAATACATCAAGATCAAATATGTGACGCAGTTGCCGGCGGGGAGCATCCCTTCGTTTGCTTTCTTCTGCAACCTGCCGCAATGGGTGAAAGACCCGTACAAGCGGTTTCTGGAGAACAAGCTCCGCGACAACTGGAATTTCACCGGGACTCCGGTCAATATTTTCATCCGCGAGAAATAAAAACGGCGGTTTGTCCCGCAAAATCTCCAAGGATTCC
>CAYRFT010000190.1:0-4293 GCA_964423585.1 uncultured Parabacteroides sp.
GCCGCCACAAGGTCCTCCGACAAACTGCCGCGTCCACCCCGTGCTTATTCAGAGCCGGATGCCTGGTAGATGCGGCGGATGATTTCGACGATTTTCAGTCCTTCGAGGGCGGTTGTCGTGTTCTGCGCGCCCGACTGCTGCAAGACTTCCACCACGTTGCGGATGACGGAATCATGGTTCTGCGCCGAGCCCTTGTAGGGGCCGTAGTCGTTGCCCGGGTTCGTCGGCGGCAGTTCCGGCATCCCGTATCCCTTGATGTGGCAATATTCCACCTCGTTCATGTATTGCCCGCCTATCTTGACGCTGCCGTTTTCCGCCACGACCAGCATGCTGCTTTCCATGTTCTTGTCCCACACCGCCGTCGAATAGTTCAGGCAACCCATCCCTCCGTTCACGAACTCGAACGTCACCAGCCCCGAATCCTCGAAATCCGTCAGCCGCTGATGGTTGAAGTCGGCGAAGCGCGCCCGGATGTCCCGTATGTCGCCGAAGAGCCAGTACATGATGTCGATGAAGTGGGAGAACTGGGTAAACAAAGTGCCGCCGTCCAGGAGGGCGTCGCCGTGCCAGCCGCCCGGTATGTAGTAGCGCCCGTCCCTGTTCCAGAAGCAATTGAGCTGCACGAGATAGATCTTCCCCAGCCGCCCCGAATCGACCATCCGCTTGATCCACACGGAGGGCGGGGAATAACGGTTCTGCATCACGCAGAAGACCTCCTTCCGGCACTTCAGGGAGGCCTGCAAGACACGCTCGGCATCCTGCACCTGCAAGGCCATCGGCTTCTCGATCACCACATGGTGGCCCGCCTCGATCGCCTGCACCGCCATCCCGGCATGAAGCCCGTTCGGCACGCATATATTCACCACGTCAATATCCAAGCCCGCCTGCAACAACGAGTCCAGGTCCGCGAAGAACGCCGCGGGGTAAGCGTCGATTCCCAATTCGTCCTTCGGGCGGACATCGCACAAAGCCGCCAGCTCGGCCCCCGGGTCGCGGACGATCATCTCGGCGTGGCGTTTCCCGATATGGCCGCACCCCACGACGGCAAAGCGGATCTTCTTCTTACTTCCCATAGCTGCGGACGGTTTCAATGACATAATCCACTTCCTCGCCGGTCATCTCCGTATGGATAGGCAACGACAACACCGACCGCACCAGCTCCTCGGAAACATTCAAGGCCGACCCTATGCGGGAAATCCCGTAAAAGGCGACCTGCTTGTGCAACGGGAGCGGGTAATACACCATCGACGGGATGCCCCTCTCCATGAGATGGCGTTGCAAGTCGTCCCGCTTCCCGTCGGCCACCTGCAGCGTATATTGATGATAGACATGCGTGGAACAAGAAGCCTTGGACGGGACCTGCCAGCGCGAATCCCCGCCGAAGGCCTCGTCATACCGCCTTGCCACCTGCCGGCGCGCCTCCGCAAACTCGGCCAGATGCGGGAGCTTCACGTCCAAGACGGCCGCCTGCAAGGTATCCAGGCGGGAGTTGCACCCGATGAGCTTGTGGTGGTACTTCTGCTGCTGCCCATGATTGGCAATCATCCGGACCCTCTCCGCCAAACGCCCGTCGGATGTCATGACCGCCCCTCCGTCGCCATAGCAAGCCAAGGGTTTGGACGGGAAGAAGGATGTCGTCCCGATATGGGCCGCCGTGCCGGCTTTCCTCCGGCTGCCATCCGCGAACAGCACCTCGGCGCCCAACGACTGCGCATTGTCTTCCACCACGTACAGGCGGTTCTCCTCGGCAATCCGGAGGATCTTCTCCATGTCGCAGCACTGCCCGAACAGATGCACCGCCACGATGGCGCGGGTCTTGGGCGAAATGGCCGATTCGATCATCCACGGATTGAGGTTGAACGTCTTTTCATCCACATCCACCCATACCGGAATCAGCCCCAGCAACGAAACCGCCTCCGCCGCCGCCACGTAGCCAAAGGCAGGGACGATCACCTCGTCTCCCGGCTTCAAGTCAAAAGCCATCAGGGCGATTTGCAGGGCATCCGTGCCGTTCCCGCAAGGAATGACATGCGGCACGTCCAGAAAAGACGACAGGTGCGAAGCGAAACGCCCCACCTGCGGGCCGTTGATAAATGCGCAAGCATCCATCACTTCCTGCATCGCCCGGTCCATCTCCGGACGCAACCGGAGGTACTGCCTGTGCAAATCGTTCATCAGGATTTTGTCCATGGCCGCCCTTTATTTTACCTCGCTGCCCGGCTTCACTTCCTTCTCCGGCGTAATCACCGCCAGTCCGCCGTCAAAGTTTTCCGCCGAAAGAATCATGCCTTCCGAAACGATGCCCTTCAGGTTCCGCGGAGCCAGATTGGCAATGAAACAGACCTGCTTGCCGACCAGATCCGCCGGCTTGTAATGCTGCGCTATGCCGGAAACGATGGTCCGCTTCTCCAACCCGTCGTCGATGCGGAACTGCAGCAGCTTGTTGGTCTTCGGCACCCTTGCGCATTCCAATATGGTCCCCACACGGATATCCAGCTTCATGAAATCGTCATAAGCGACATTCTCCCGGATTGGCTTCGCCTTGTAGCCCGCTTCCTCGTTGGCTTTCTTGGTATCCAAAAGCTTTTCAACCTGGGCTTGGATCACTTCGTCCCCTATCTTCTCAAACAACAATTCGTTTTTCCCCAGCTCATGGCCGACTTCCAGCAAATCCGTCGAGCCCAAACGATTCCAGCCCAATGATTCCACATTCAGCATCCTGTTCAACTTCGCCATGCTGAAAGGCAGGAACGGCTCGAACACAATCGCCAGGTTGGCCGTTATCTGCAAAGCAATGTTCATCACCGTGGCCACGCGGGGCATATCCGTCTTCGCCAACTTCCAGGGTTCCATGTCCGCCAGGTATTTATTGCCGATATGGGCCAAATTCATGGCTTCCCTCTGGGCATCCCGGAAATGATAAGTATCCAGCAGGCGTTCCACGTTGCCTTTCACATTCCCAAAATCCTCCAGCGTTTGGCGGTCGTAACCGGTCAGCTCTCCGGCCGCGGGGACTTTGTTATCAAAATACTTGCCCGTCAAAACAAGGACACGGTTGACAAAGTTCCCCAAGATGGCCACCAACTCATTATTGTTGCGGGCTTGGAAATCTTTCCAGGTGAAATCATTATCCTTTGTCTCCGGCGCATTGGCCGTCAAGACGTAACGCAAAACGTCCTGCTTGCCCGGCATCTCTTCCAGGTACTCATTCAACCAGACAGCCCAGTTACGCGAAGTGGAAATCTTTTTCCCTTCCAAATTCAGGAACTCGTTGGCGGGGACGTTCTCCGGCAGGTTGTAAGAGCCTTCGGCCTTCAACATGGAAGGGAAGACAATGCAGTGGAACACGATGTTGTCCTTGCCGATAAAATGCACGATCTTCGTTTCCGGGTCCTTCCACCATTTTTCCCAACTGTCGGGCAATAATTCCTTCGTGTTGGAAATATAGCCAATCGGCGCGTCAAACCAAACGTACAGCACTTTCCCCTTCGCTCCTTCCACCGGGACCGGAATGCCCCAATCCAAGTCACGGCTGACGGCACGGGGTTGCAATCCCGTATCCAACCAGCTCTTGCACTGTCCGTACACATTCGGTTTCCATTCCTTGTGCCCTTCCAATATCCACTGGCGAAGGAAAGGTTCCCACTTGTCAAGCGGCAAATACCAGTGTTTGGTCTCACGCATCACCGGACGGCTGCCGCTGATTGTCGATCTCGGATTGATCAAGTCCGTCGGGCTCAACGACGCGCCACAAGTTTCGCACTGGTCGCCATAAGCCTTTTCGTCGCCGCAATGCGGGCAAGTCCCCACAATATAACGATCCGCCAGGAACTGCTTGGCCTCCTCGTCATAATATTGCTCGTTCGTCTTTTCGATGAATTCCCCTTTGTCATACAACGCACGGAAGAAATCGGAAGCCATCTGGTGATGCGTGGCAGAAGTCGTACGGGAATAAATGTCGAATGAAATGCCGAAATCTTCAAACGATTTCTTAATGATGCGGTGATAACGGTCCACCACATCCTGGGGCGTGATGCCCTCCTTCCTTGCGCTGATGGTAATCGGGACACCGTGCTCATCCGAGCCTCCAATCATGATTACCTCTTCTCCCTTCAGGCGCAAATAGCGGGCATAAATGTCGGCAGGCACATACACCCCCGCCAGATGACCGATATGAACCGGCCCGTTTGCATACGGCAACGCCGCAGTTATCAATGTCCTTTTAAATTTCTTTTCCATACCTGTGATGTTTTCTTTCTTGACGGCAAAGGTAAGGAATTTTTGGTATTAGAT
>CAYRFT010000191.1:0-4291 GCA_964423585.1 uncultured Parabacteroides sp.
ATTATCCGAAGTCCAACGTGAGTTGCTCGCGTTCCGCCTGAAGTTTCCGCAGATGTTTCCTGCCCTGCGGGGTGATGATTTCCATCTTGTCAACGCGGGTGCGGACCACGGTCTTGACGGCATAGCACGTATTCACCACCTCGCCCAGCTCGGACAGGCGGCGCGAGATTTCCAGCACGCAATCGATGCACATGCCGTTGGCAAAGGCTATCTTGTCGTCGATCATCTGCCGCTTGAAATCTTCGTCCTGCATGTAAAAGTCGATCGTGATTCCGCCCTTGTTGTAGATGCCTTTCCAGCGGTAGCGGGCATCGCTCAGGACCGGCGATATGATTTCGATCGTCGCCTTCTGGTCCACCACCGGGGGCAGCTCGTCGGTACGGAGGATGTAATAATCGAACTGGTCGCGTTTCACCTCAAGCGAACCCGAGCGGACGCGGTTGTTCCCGTTCAATTCGCGGATCACGATTTTGGAGATCTTCGGGAAGCCCTTGACTGCCTCGAAGAAGTTCGATTTGTACTTGCCGAAGCGGAGCGAGGTGCCCAGCAACTCCACCAGCCTGTGCGGGACGCCCCGGGCCTGCAACTTCAGGTCTTTCCGGAACAAGGCCGTCTCCCGCTGAAGCAGGAGGTCGTCGTCTTCCGTTCGTTCGCCCAGCAGTTGCCCTCCCACCGACAAGGTTTTCCGTGCCAGGACCTGCATCGCCAGGTTCAGGATGACGGAGATGCAGCGGGAATTTTCCCCCGCCACCGCCCATACCTCCCGGTAGCTGTCGGGAGCCGCCGCCACCGGCTCGTGGTAGGCCATCAGGCGGACATCCAGCATGTCGGCCAGCGCGCGGACCATCGTCAGGATTTCCCTTTCGCAGCGGTTGCGGATCACGGCATCCATATAATTGGACTTCTCGTTGAAGACGTACCGCAATTCAAGTTTGTTCAAGAATTCCATATCCAGGGTTTTTCTGCCGCAGGCAAGGTTATTTGCTTTCTTTCGGTTTCCTGTCGAAAAAGGGGTTTTTGGAAGACGCGCTGACCGGAACGGCCATCACGCACTTGCTTTCCCCGCCCAAGTATTGCAGACGCTGGGCCGCCAGCCCGGCGCTGAACATGACCCGCGTGTCCAACCGCAAATCAGCTGCCATGGCGCAGGCCGAGCCGATGGCGATTCCCAAATCGACGGAATTGATGGCACAGGGGACCTCCTCCGGCTTCCCCGCGCACGTGGGAAAGCCGCAATGCGCGCAATTCAGGCCCTGCACCTGCCGGCGCGTGCCCAGCAAGACAACCGCCTCGGCGTTCTTTATGTTCTCCGCGTCGCGCAAAAAGAATTTCATCCCGGTCTCCCCGGCAATGCGTTCCATCTCGGCCGACAAGCGTCCGATGTCGTCGCCTGTCGCCACGGCCACTTCCACGATGTCAATCCCCTTCCCTTTCGGGGCTGTCCGGGCGGCCGTCATCATGCGGTGGACGGCCTCCATCACCGACCGGTGCCTTATCTCCCTTTCATTTTCAATCATAACGTAACCCTTTCTTTCAAAACATGACCCATTTCATTTCACGAGGACGATGCCGCCTTTCGGAGGTATCACGACATCCATGCTTCCCGGGTTTTCCACCGCGAAGGATTCCATCACCGGCTGCATTTTTTCATCGTCCTTGTAGCAGGCGACCCTGTCCCCTTTCAGCAGCATGGGCAAATCCAGCCGCAGGCGCAACGCCTCTTCCCTGGCGTTGATGCCCGCCACGTACCACCTGTCGCCATGACGGCGGGCAATCACCGCGTACTTCCCCGGATAACCGTCGATGAAGCGGGTTTCGTCCCACGTCGTCGGCACCTGCCTCATGAAGTCGAGGCATACCTGCGGGGCATCCGTCAGGTTGTTGGGCGCCAAGGCGTAGTTCTGGATGGGGTTCTGGAACAACACGGCGGTGGCCAGTTGGAACACGTCGGTGGTCTTGCGCGTCGTTCCTCCGTCGTTGCCCCGGTTCAGGCGTTTGTTCAGGAACGTCCCGCCGAACTCCATGCAGCCCACCGCATTCCGGATGAAGGGATGCAGGCAGGCGTTGAAGGCCTCCTCGTCGCAAGAGTGCTGGTTGAAAACCAAATTCTCGGATGCGAGGACCGCCTCGCTGCCCACATAGTTGGGATACATGCGTTCCCAGCCCCTCGGCAACGTGCAGCCGTGGAAAATGACCATCAGCCCGTGGTCGTCGGCATCGCTCAGGATGGCCTCGTAGAGCCGGATGGTCTCCTGCTTGTCCCCGCCGAAGAAGTCCACCTTGATTCCCTTGACTCCCTGCTCCTGCAGCCATTTCATCTCGCGCTTGCGGGCGATCGGGTTGTCCATCCGGTTGACGGGGCCCTGCTCTATGTCGTTCCAATAGCCGCTCGAGCTGTACCACAGGAAGAGTCCCACGCCCTTGCCCCGCGCATAATCGATGAGCTCTTTCATGCGCTCGCGGCCGATGCGGGTATCCCACCAGTTATCCACCAGCACGTATTCAAACCCCAGGGCGGCGGCCAGATCGACATAACGCGCCTGGTCGTCGTAGTTGATGCTGCCATCCTGCCAAAGAATCCAGCTCCACGTGCCCCGTCCCATCCGGTAGTCGTGCACCGTCTCATACAACGGCTCCACGACATCCCACATCACGGTGGTCTCCACGATGGGTTTCAAGGTCTCCCCTACCGTGACGGTGCGCCACGGGGTCGAACCCGGCAGGGCGAAAGCCGGGGCGGCCGTCCCGTTGCCGTTGTTCTCCTCTTCCATGGGGAAAGCTATCGTGTAAAGCCCCGCCTCGGCATCGCCCAGATGCGAACCGCAATAGCGGCTGTCCACTCCCGTCTCGCTGACGAGCGCCCAACCGTCGTCCCCTATCCGGAAGAGGCAGGGGAAGGTATATCCATGCCCGTAGCGCGAAGGCGCGCCCACCGCGACGTCCGTCCCGTATTCCTCCTCATAGCTGGGCTTCGTCCGTTTCCATCCCACCATCGCGTCGCTCTGGGGGCACAAGAACGTCGTCGCCGACAAAGGGAAATGGAAGCCCGTGGCTTCCTTCTCGATGACAATGCTGCCCGTTTCCCCCTGCCTCGGTATCTCATAACGGAAAGCCACATCGTTGTCGCTCACGCAGAAGACCACATCGTACCGTTGCCGCGAGGCGTTCTCCAGCGTGACGGCCAGCTTGTTGGCCCGGTAATGCACCCGCGAGCACTTGATGCGTCCCTGCTCGTAAATCTTGTCTATCGAAGAGCTCTCCTGCCCCACATAAGAAACATTCCGGCTAAAGTCGCCGATATTGGCCACGAACCCGAGCGGAGACTCGTCCAGCATCACCTTCTCCTTATAGCTCACCGAATAAAAAGGAGAACCGTCCCTGACCGAAACGCTCACTTTCAGGTGCGAGTCGGGACTCGTCACCACCGCCTCCTGCGCCCACGCGGACGTGCAAAGAAGCGCACAAATTCCCATAACCTGTCTTTTCATGTCTTTTCCCTCAAAATTTCATTAATATCCTTGTTGATAGGTTTATTTTCCCTTCCTTTTCCATCATTCACAGAACATTTGCCGGAACACTTCTTTCAGCTCCTCTATTTCTATATTGCTAAGTTCGCCCATCTTTCGTTTTATCCGGCTCTTATCTATCGCTCTTAGCTGATCCGCTGCTATCTCTCCATTTCTTCCGGCCAAAAAACACCGCACACGAAAAGAAACATTCCTGACAGTGGATGTAACCGGAGCAACAACCACTGTTTTTAAATGATTGTTCAAACCGGCAGGGCTAACCACTACACATGGCCTTGTCTTGGCCATCTCACCTCCTTGAGCGGGGTCTAACTCCACCCAATACACCTCATATTGTCCTACCATGTCCAGTCTTCAAAAGTTTCATCTTCAAAAACATCAGGAATCAGAAGCTCGTCGCCACCTTCAGCATGAAGGCGTTTGGCATCCTCTTCCCATCCTTGCCTCGGTTGTGCCTTTATCACTATGCGGCTACCGTCCAAAGAAACAGAAACGGCAGACTTCAAAGAAAGATTGAGCCGCCTTAGAAGTTCAGAAGGAAGTATGACTCCCTCGCTGTTTCCTATCTGAATAATATTCGTCACCATAATGCCTTGACTTTAAAAATTGATCATCGCGATACAAATATAATAAAGTCATAACAAAGTCAAAAAGAAGAACCGGCTTTTTCCGTTTTTACCGGAATTTCTGTCAACGACCGCACTCGTCGGGAGTGCCGGACGGCTATAATCCATGAAGAATTTAGGTGAAACAGGCGGGGGACA
>CAYRFT010000192.1:0-4274 GCA_964423585.1 uncultured Parabacteroides sp.
TATTGTTTTATAGTGGGAGGTTCAATCATAAAATTGTTGGACAAGATATGGAATGTCCACATCTTGCCAATCAATAAATTCCGTGTTCAGACTAATTGAATGAGGTTATGCCCGATGCCGCAAATCTTGTCAGCGTCAAGCATAACCTCATTCGTTGGGTTTGTAAAGGACCGATTATCCGCAGTGCTATGTGCGTTTGCGGAGAAGCCATGTTCTTCCTTCGGTGGTAGAGTAGAACAGGCCCTTGTCGGTCGTTCCAAGGATTTCCACGCCGGAATCCATCAAGTCATAGAAAGTGCCGGTGCTAGGTGAACCGTTGTAGCGGATCAGCCATGTGCGGCCCTGAGTGGTTGAATACTCGATTTTCTTGTTGTCTTTGGGCGAGATGCGGATCATCTCTTTCCCACGGTTAATCATTATGGGCATAATACTGATATTAAAAATGTTGTTTGTCACTATTGACACCGCAAAAGTATATAAGCCGAATGCCATATTGAAGCAGAAGTCCCCGGAAAAATGAGAAATTTCTCAGAAAACCTTTTGGATGCAAAAATCATCTCCCATATACTTTTTTGCCCTTTTATCCGTTTTCTTTACATGAAATCGGCGTATCTTTGAATCTTGTTATAAAAGAGTATGAGAAAAATCCTGTTTTTCCTGTTGGTAAGCCTATGGGCAAATACGGCTTATGCGCAATTGGGCGATGAGGCATATAGCTTTCTTCGCCTGCCGTCATCTACCCGTGCCGGTGCGTTGGGAGGCGATAATGTCTCGTTGGTGGAGAGCGACCCTTCGTTGGGTTTCCATAATCCGGCATTGTTGGGGAAAGAGATGGACAATATGTTAAACCTGAATTACATGAATTATATATCGGACGTAAACATCGGGAGCGCTGCTTATGCGAAGGCCTTTAAGGAAAAAGGCGCTTGGGGCGTGGGGGCAGGCTTCTTCAGTTATGGCAAGATTCCCGGATATACGGAAGAGAACCAGCAGACAGGCGATTTGTCGGCAAAGGACATTAGCGTGCAGGGCTTTTTTTCGTATGATTTGAGCGCGAAATGGCGCGGAGGGGTCTCGCTGAAGTTCTTGTATTCTTCGATGGCTGAATATAATTCGTTCGGGATGGGCGTGGATGCCGGATTGAGCTATTACGATTCGGAGAAGAATTTATCTTTCGGTTTCGTGTTGAAGAATGCCGGGGCGCAGTTCAAGTCGTATCATGACGAACGGCAGAAGATGCCTTGGGACATCCAGATGGGTATCAGCAAACGGATGGCCCATGCCCCGATCCGCTTCTCGCTGACGCTCGTGCATCTGAACCGTTGGAAGTTCGATTATGTGGATGATTCGGATAAGGATTATGACGGCGATTCGTTTGGCAAGGCCTTGCTGAAGCATTTTGTCTTTGGGGTGGACTGGCTCCCGTCGGATAACTTCTGGGTCGGGGCCGGTTATAACCCGAAGCGGGGAATGGACATGAAGCTGAGCGGCGGAAATGCGCTGAGCGGCTTTTCGGCAGGGGCGGGCATCCGTATCAAGATGTTTGACGTGGGTGCTTCGCTGGCAAAATACCACCCGTCGGCCCTGTCGATGATGGTTACGGTGACGACTTGTTTGTCTGATTTCAAGTTATAATATAGGAAATGGAGAAAAAGATCATTATAGCAATTGATGGCCATTCGTCGAGCGGCAAAAGCACGATGGCGAAAGATTTGGCCCGCGAGATCGGTTACATTTACATCGATACCGGGGCCATGTACCGCGCGGTGACGTTGTATTCCCTGCGGAAAGGATATATCCAAGGGGATACGGTTCAGGAAGAGGCGTTGAAGGCCGACTTGGACCGGCTGGATATCTCGTTTCGCCATAATGCCGAAACCGGCCGGCCGGAGACTTATCTGAATGGGGAAAAGGTGGAGGAGGAAATCCGTGGCATGGAAGTGGCGGACAAGGTAAGCCTCATTGCCGCCCTGGGATTTGTCCGCCGGGCGTTGGTGGCGAAGCAGCAGGAAATGGGCAAGGCCAAAGGCATTGTGATGGACGGGCGCGACATCGGCACGGCGGTTTTCCCGGAAGCCGAATTGAAAGTGTTCGTGACGGCCTCGCCTGAAATACGGGCGCGCCGCCGCCTGGAAGAATTGCAGGCCAAAGGAGAGCGGGCTACTTATGAAGAAGTCCTGGCCAACGTGAAGAAGCGGGATCATATCGATTCGACCCGCAAGGAAAGTCCGTTGCGGCAGGCTCCGGATGCCTGGGTGCTGGACAATTCGGAGATGACGATCCCGGAACAGCGGCAGTGGTTGCGTGACAAATTCGAGGCGGCATGTTCATCGAAATAGACAGCGGATCGGGTTTCTGCTTCGGCGTGGTGAATGCCATCGGCAGCGCGGAACGGGAGCTGAAGAATACGGACATCCTCTATTGCCTGGGCGATATCGTGCATAACAGCTTGGAAGTGGAACGTCTGGAAGCATTGGGCCTGCGGACGATCGACCACGAGGGATTTGCCCGGCTGAAAGGGGAGAAGGTCTTGTTGCGGGCCCACGGCGAGCCTCCTTCCACGTATGAGATTGCCCGGCGGAACCGGATCCGGATTGTGGATGCCACATGCCCGGTGGTGTTGCAGTTGCAGAAGAAGATTCACCGTTGCTACCAGGAAACGCGCGACTCCCATACGCAGTTGGTGATCTATGGGAAGAAAGGACATGCCGAAGTGAACGGCCTGGTGGGACAGACGGAAGGAACGGCCATTGTCATCGAAAGGGAGGAAGACTTGGACAAGCTCGACTTCAACCGGAACATCGTCTTGTTTTCGCAGACGACCAAGTCGCTCGACGGCTTCCGGCATGTGGTGGCGGAGATTGAGAAGAGGATCGCGCCGGATGTCTCGTTCCAATATCACGACACGATTTGCCGCCAGGTGGCGAACAGGCTGCCCAATATCCAGCGTTTCGCTTCGGGGCACGACTGGGTTTACTTCGTGGCGGGGAAGAAGAGTTCCAACGGGAGGATGCTTTTCGAGGAATGCCGGAAGGCGAACCCGAACACGCAGTTCATCTCTTCGGCGGCCGAGATTACGGGGCCCCTGCCGGATAACGTTTCGCGGGTGGGCATTTGCGGGGCGACTTCCACGCCGAAATGGCTGATGGAGGAAATGGCCGAACGGGTGAGGGCCTTGAACCCGCCGGCCCCGGGCGGCTGAAGGTTGAAAAAGGAAACATTTTTCAACACGCAGGTGTTATATTGAACAGAATTGCTAACTTTGCAGCGAACATTTAAATTTGAATTCTATGGCAGCAATAAAGTGTGTCGGTATCTTGACCTCCGGCGGCGATGCCCCGGGCATGAACGCAGCGATTCGCGCCGTGACGCGCGCCGCGATTTATCAAGGTGTCAAGGTGAAAGGTATTTACCGCGGTTATAAAGGCATGATCACGGACGAAATCGAGGAATTTAAAACGCAAAACGTGAGCAATATCATCCAGCGAGGGGGCACGATCCTGAAAACGGCGCGTTGTGCCGAGTTCAAGACGCCCGAAGGACGGAAGCTGGCCTACGACAGGCTGGTGGAGCATGGCATCGACGCGCTGGTGGTGATCGGAGGGGACGGTTCCCTGACGGGCGCGCGCATCTTCGCGGAAGAATATAATATGCCGATTGTCGGCCTGCCGGGCACGATCGACAATGACTTGTTCGGGACCGACATCACGATCGGGTACGACACCGCGTTGAACACCATCATGGAGTGTGTCGATAAGATCCGTGATACGGCGACCTCCCACGAACGCCTGTTCTTTATCGAGGTCATGGGGCGCGATGCCGGTTTCCTGGCGTTGAACGGGGCCATCGCTTCGGGTGCCGAGGCGGCCATCATCCCCGAAATCTCGTTGGAAAAAGACCAGTTGGCGGAAATGATCGAGACCGGTTTCCGCAAGTCGAAGAACAGCAGCATCGTGCTGGTGGCCGAAAGCGATGTCACGGGCGGGGCCATGGGCGTGGCCGAGCGTGTGAAGCATGAATACCCGCAGTTCGACGTGCGCGTTTCCATCCTGGGGCACTTGCAGCGCGGCGGTTCCCCCACGGCACAAGACCGCATCCTGGCCACGCGCATGGGGCTGGCCGCCGTTGACGCGCTGCTCGACGGGCAGCGCAACGTGATGATCGGTGTCCAGAACGACGAGCTTGTCAACGTGCCGTTCTCGAAGGCCATCAAGAACGACAAGCCCATCAACCGCGATTTGCTGGATGCCTTGCGCATCTCATCCATCTGAAAA
>CAYRFT010000193.1:0-4241 GCA_964423585.1 uncultured Parabacteroides sp.
CGGAAGAATTCTCCGCAAGGAAGCGCGGGATATGGATATAATCCCTATTTTTGCCGGCAGAATGATGGATGTTTCAAGACGATAGGATATGGGAAAAGGAATGAATCGCAGGGATTTTGTCGCGGCTTGTGCAGGCTGGGTTTTGGGATTGTTGCTGCTGCCTTCTTGCGGGAGCCGGAAAATGAAGACGGTTTCCTTGCCGGCAGACTTCAAAGGCCCCAAGGAATTGGGGCGTATCTACGGGGTGAAGATAACGGAATACGACAACATCTTTTTATACAACGAGGGGGCGCGCTGGATTGGCGTCCCGCACCGCATGGGCGGACAGACCAAGAAGGGTGTGGATTGCTCCGGGTTCGTGTCCATCGTCTATCGGGAGGTTTATCATAAGCGCTTGTCCCGTTCTTCGGCGGATATGTTGGACAAGGATTGCAAAAAAATCAGCCGGGGGAAGCTGAAAGAGGGCGATCTGGTGTTTTTCTATACCGGGAAGGGCCGGAAAAAGAAGCCCAACCACGTCGGCATTTATCTGAAAAGCGGGCGTTTTATCCATACCAGCACTTCGAAAGGCGTCATGGTCAGCAGTCTGAGCGAGCCTTATTACATGCGGGCCTGGATGTGCGGCGGACGGGTGAAGTGAGGAAATGATAAGCGGGGAAAACGTTGGGATATTCTGCTTTAAAGACTACCTTTGCCCCGCAATAAAGAACAATAAACAGAGACAGGACATGTTGACTCTTAAAATGATTACGGAGGAGACCGGACGGGTGATTGCCGGTTTGGAAAAGAAGCACTTCATGAATGCGAAAGAGGCGGTTGCGCAAGTGCTCGAACTGAATGAAAAAAGGAAAGGGGCGCAGATCCAGTTGGATAAGAACTTGGCCGAGGTCAACCGGCTTTCTAAATCGATCGGCGGCTTGATGAAGGAAGGAAGGAAAGAAGAAGCGGAAGCGGCCAAGAGGGAAGTGGCCGGCATCAAAGAGGGAAACAAGGCCTTGCAGGCGCGGATGGAGCAGGCCGCCGAGGAAATGCGGCAGGTGCTCTATGCAATCCCGAATATCCCGTATGAGGAAGTCCCCGAGGGGAAGGGCGCGGAAGATAATGTTGTCGTCAAGACGGGCGGCATGGAAACGGCGCTTCCCAAGGATGCCCGCCCGCACTGGGAGCTGGCCAAGGAATACAACTTGATTGATTTTGATTTGGGGGTGAAGATTTCGGGCGCCGGTTTCCCGGTGTATGTGGGCCGGGGGGCGCAGTTGCAGCGCGCGCTGATCAACTTCTTCCTCGACGAGGCCCGCAAGTCCGGGTATGTCGAGGTCATGCCGCCGACGGTCGTCAATGCCGCTTCCGGCTATGGGACGGGGCAGTTGCCTGACAAAGAAGGGCAGATGTACCACTGCCAGGCGGATGATTTGTACCTGATTCCGACGGCCGAAGTCCCGGTCACGAATATCTATCGCGATGTCATCTTGGACGAGAAGCAGTTGCCTGTCAAGAATTGCGCCTATACGCAGTGCTTCCGCCGCGAAGCGGGCTCGTATGGCAAGGACGTGCGCGGCCTGAACCGTTTGCACGAATTTTCGAAGGTCGAGCTGGTCCGCATCGACAAGCCGGAACATTCCGGGCAGTCCCATCAGGAGATGTTGGAGCATGTGGAGGGTTTGTTGCAGAAGCTGGAGCTCCCGTATCGCATCTTGTGCCTGTGCGGCGGCGACATCAGCTTCACGGCGGCTGTCTGCTATGACTTCGAAGTGTATTCGGAGGCGCAGAAGCGTTGGCTGGAAGTCAGCTCGGTTTCAAACTTCGACACTTACCAGGCCAATCGCCTGAAATGCCGTTACCGGGATGCCGACAAGAAAATCCGGCTGTGCCATACCTTGAACGGGAGCGCCCTGGCCTTGCCGCGCGTTGTGGCGGCTTTGCTGGAAAACAACCAGACGGAAGAGGGCATCCGTATCCCGAAAGCATTGGTTCCTTATACCGGATTTGACATGATCAAATGACAGGAGGCAAGGGCATGGGCCTTGCCTACCGCGCGGAGAACCCCTCGGCTATCCGCGCGAGTTGTTCGTCTGTCAGGCCGGAGCCGTAGGTGGCGTAGTCGAGGCGGAACGTGCAGCCGTTCTTGTATTCCGAGCAGCCGTAAGCGGTTTTCCCGCGAAGCAGCGTTCCTTTGTGGCAAAGAGGGCAGACGGCCGGGGAGGGAGCGGCCTTTTTGCGGGGCTTGCGCGCTTTCTTTTCCCCGGTTTCCTTGGAGGCGGAGGCTTTTTCCGCCTTTTTCCCTTCGGCCGGTTTTTGTTCGATGGTAATCCTTCGCCCGCTGTGGTCGGAGAGGACATTGCTGACGATTTGTCCCACCATCTGCTTCAGTTCCTCCAAGAAGGTGCGCGCCTCATACGAGCCCTTTTCGATCTGGCGCAGTTTTTTCTCCCACAAGCCGGTCAGCTCGGCGCTTTTCAGCAATTCCTCTTGAATCACATGGATCAGTTCCGTGCCGGTGGCCGTCGGGAACAGATTCTTCCGTTCCTTGCGGATATAATTCCGCTTGAAGAGGGTCTCGATGATGGCGGCGCGGGTGGAAGGACGGCCGATTCCGTTCTCCTTCAAGGCATCGCGCAGCTCGTCGTTGTCCACCCATTTGCCGGCGGTTTCCATCGCCCGCAGGAGGGTCGCCTCGGTATAGGGCTTTGGCGGCGTTGTCCAGGTCTCTTTTAACAACGGCTGGTGCGGGCCGCGTTCCCCCGCCGTGAAACCCGGCAAGACCCGCTCTTCGTCCTGCCGGTTCGGGTCCGCCTCCGGGTCTTTCTGGTCGGTGCCGAAGACGACGCGCCAGCCCGGCTTCAGGATTTGCTTCCCGGTCACTTTGAACTCCACCTTTCCCGCCTTTCCCGCGACAGTCGTGGTGGAAATCTCGCAGTCGGGATAGAATGCCGCGATGAAACGCCGCGCCACCAAGTCATACACTTTCCGTTCGTTGTCGGGCAGGTTTCGCGCCGGCACGCCCGTCGGTATGATGGCATGGTGGTCGGTCACTTTTGAATTGTCGAAGACACGTTTGCTTTTCGGCAGCCGGGTCCCTTTCAGCGGGGCGGCCAGTCCGGCGTAATCCACCAGCCCGTCCAGCATGCGGGGCACTTTCGGGTAGATGTCGTCGCTCAGGAACGTGGTGTCCACGCGCGGGTATGTCGTGACTTTCTTCTCGTAAAGCGATTGGATGAGCTTCAAGGTCTCGTCTGCCGTGAAGGCATATTTCTTGTTGCATTCCACCTGGAGGGAAGTCAGGTCGAAGAGGCGCGGCGCGTATTCCTTTCCTTTTTTGGTCGAGATGCCCGTCACGGCAAAGTCGGATTCCCGCACCGTTTCGAGGAACTTCTCGCCTTCTTCCTTTTGCGTGAATTTCCCTTTGGCCGCCGAGAAGGTCACGTCCCGGTAAACGGTTTTCAGTTCCCAATAAGGCTCCGGCTTGAAATGCTCGATTTCTTCCTGCCGGCCGACGATGAGCGCCAGCGTGGGTGTCTGGACACGCCCGATGGAAAGCACCTGCTTGTTTTGCCCGTAGCGCAAGGTATAAAGCCGGGTGGCGTTCAGCCCCAGCAGCCAGTCGCCGATGGCGCGCGACAGTCCCGCCTCGTACAGCCGGTCGAATTCCTCCTGCCCTTTCAGTTTTTGGAAGCCCTCGCGGATGGCCTCTTCGGTCAGGGAAGAAATCCACAGCCGGTAAACCGGGCATTTGGCCCCGGCCTTTTGCATCACCCAGCGTTGGATCAGCTCCCCTTCCTGCCCGGCATCCCCGCAGTTGATGATCAGTTCCGCCTTTTGCATCAGCCCTTCGATGATTTTGAACTGCTGTTCGTAGGCGGGGTTGTCGATTAGCTTGATGCCGAAACGCGGGGGAACCATCGGCAGGGCGGAAAGCGACCAGTGTTTCCAGCCGGGCGTGTAATCGTGCGGCTCCTTGAGGGTGCACAGGTGCCCGAATGTCCAGGTCACCTGGTATCCGTTCCCTTCGATATACCCGTTCTTCCTTTCCGTGGCCCCCAAGACTTCGGCTATTTCGCGGGCCACGCTCGGTTTTTCGGCAATGCAGACTTTCATCTTCTTTTTCTGATGCGGTTTTATGCGGCAAAGTTACATTTTCCGCCCTGTCCGGGCAAATTTCTTTTTCGGGCGGCAAAAAAACGGCGGGAAATAAAGTCTCCCATAAGGTGCGAGGGCCTTTTCCTGCTCCGCCCGGTCCATCG
>CAYRFT010000194.1:0-4235 GCA_964423585.1 uncultured Parabacteroides sp.
AATCCGCTTTCGAGTGCCATATTGTCAACCTGCATCCGCAAAGTGGCAGGATATGGGTTAAACGTAGTTTTCAAAAGTTTAAAATCGGGCGAAGTCCTTTTAAAAGAGTTTTCAGTGATTTAAATGCGCGGGGTTCTTGCTGACAATTTTTCTTTCTGGCACATCCTTTGCAGGATCATAGGTGAATCGCGAAGCTGAAAAGCGGAGAGGTTCGGAAAGGAAATGAATTAATAAACACTTAATATAGGAGGTTACAATTATGACACCGATTAGAAAGTATAACAATCAGAATTGGATTCCGAGCATTTTCAATGATTTCTTTGACAATGACTGGATGATGAAAACCAATGCCACTGCTCCCGCCATCAACGTGATTGAAAGCGAAAAGGATTACAAAGTGGAAGTGGCCGCTCCCGGCATGACCAAAAATGATTTCGACATTCACTTGAGCGAAGAAAACGAATTGGTCATCACGATGGAGAAGAAAACGGAAACGAAAGAAGGCAAGGAAAACAAAAAGTATCTGCGCCGCGAATTTTCTTATTCCAAATTCCAGCAGTCCCTTGTCCTGCCGGACGATGTGGAGAAAGACAAAATCAACGCGACTGTCACGGATGGGGTATTGACCATTGATCTTCCCAAGCGCACGCCGGAAGAAAAGGCAAAAATCAACCGTGTGATTGAAATACATTAAATATCTTCATCTGCATGAGGGGCCGTCCCGTTTTTTTCGGGGCGGCTCCTCTTTTTTATTGCCGGAGATTCATAAACGGAGTGCCCGATCCCTTTCATAAAACCAATTTTCTTTAAGAGAAAAATATGCCGTCAGAAGGAGAAGCGGTCCTCGCAAAAATCCATGTACGGCACATCAATATAGGCCCCGTATTTCTTCATATAAGAAATCAAATGGCGGAAGAGGGGGTCGAGGGCCAGCCAGCGGGGATTCCCGACAAGGAACAACTGTTCGCGGGTCCGGGTCAAGGCCACGTTCAATTTCCGGTCGATCAAATGCCCCTCTTCTTCAAAGACATTGCCCGTCAAGAAGTCCAATTGATAGCGTTTCTGGATGGTGAACCCGTAAATGATCACCTCCCTTTCGCTGCCCTGAAACCTCTCCACCGTATCAATGGTCATATCATGGAGTTCTTTTAAACCCAAGCAGTCCAACTCGTGGCGGATCATGGCTATCTGGTTGCGGTAAGGGACGATGACGCCTATGCTCTTGTCCAAAGAAAACGGGCGGCCGTTCTTCCGGTATAATTGCCATGCGGCTTCCACCAACTTGGCAATCATGCGGGCTTCAGGAAGGTTCGCCTTCACCGATTGGGACAACGGGGGTTGCGGAGAGACCACGAAGGCCATCCGCTGCGTGGCTATCAGCTTTTCCAGGCCTTGCGGCCGGTATTCGCGCCAGGCCAGCGGCTGCTGCTGATGGAGGAGAGGAACCGGACGAAGCCGCATCTGGTAGAAGGTCTCGTTGGGGAACGAGGAAATTGCCGGGTGCATCCTGCCCTGTTTTTCCAGGCAGAACGATACGGGACTGTCCCCCTGGTGATATTTCAGCAGGCGTTCGAACAGGGAAAGGCGGCAGTCCGACAGTCCGATTTTTTGCAGCAGGGGGTCTGCCACCTTTGAATCGGCTTCCGATTGCAAGACAACGGCCGGCAATTGCTTGTGGTCGCCAATCAGGACGAAACGCCCGATGGCATTTTCGTCGCCATGTTTCGCGCTCAGCAGGGCCAGCAAATGGGGCTCCAGGATTTGCGACGCTTCATCCACAATGGCCCATGCGAATTTCTTCAGGGCAAAGATGGCGACATTGGAACCCAAGTTGGTGGTAGTGCCCACAAAAACCCGCGTCTCCTCGATCTTCTTCCGTATTTCCCGGACATCCCGGCACGTCGCCATTTTCCGTTCCAACAGATAAGGCTTGTAAGCCTCGTCGCAGGAAAGGCTCATGCCCATACGGATGAAATCCATTTTTTCCTTCACCAACTTGCTGCAAATCTCATCGACCGCCCGGTTCGTGTAAGAGACCAGCAAGACGGAATCGCCCGGCTCGCATAAGGCTTCTTTCAGGATATTGACCAAGCCGAAAGAAGTCTTCCCCGTGCCCGGCGGGCCGATCAGCAGGAAATAATCACGGGCTTGCTTGGCTTTCAACACCAACTCATTGAATTCGGGGCATTCGCCGTCCATGCTATAATCTCCTGCCAGGCGGAGCGACGTATCGACGGCAGGACGGCGTTGCCCCAGCAACAAGGCGCGGCGATCGGCATTTGCCGTCAGAAAGGCATACAAGGCGCGGAAAAGGAAACCGAAAGAGGATTCCAGAAAGTCATGCTCCACCGCCCAACGATTGTCGGCCGGCCCGTCGAACACCGACCGGTTACGCTGCAAGGCACGCAGGCGCAATACCAGACGATCCGGATAGATCGTTTCCACCTGGCAACGATGGACCATGACCGCGCGGGCATCCGGCTCTTTGCCTTTGCGGTAGGCATACAGGATCACGACATCCCCGACCCTGAAATTCGGCAGGAAGTTGTCTTCCTGTTCCGGGACGCGCAAGGTGACCCGGTCGATTCCTTCCACCGCCCCGCGGCTGTTTTCCAACGAAAGTATTTCAAGGCCGCAGAAGATATCGCCGGTCTGTTTCTTCTCCTCCAGCGAATTGTTCCAGACGGAGGCGAAGCCGCTGCCCTCTTTCTCGGCCGTCCCCACTTTCGACAGGATATGTTCCTTCTCTACAAAGGCAAAGAAACGGTAGAAGTAAGCCCGTTCCAAGGCGGAGGCTTCCCGGATGGGCTTCAGCAGGGCCTCCAACTGGGGTTTCTGGAAGCGGTTCCAGAGCGGGTTGTCGATATGCCTCACATTCAAATCATCGGGCTTCAGTCCGTCGAGAAGTCCGGCCACGCCCCCTTCGCCGCACAGCAGGTCCTGTTTCACCATGCGGTTCCGCAGCTCGACGGCCCGGAACAGCAGCCCGGGAGCCGGCCCTTCCTTCAGCAGCCCGTCCTTGAACTTCGAATACAGGAGGAAGCTGGAAATCTCTTCGTTCCGCAGGTTGTAATTATAATGCAAAAGGGCAAGATACAAGAGCATCTGCACATAATGCTTCTCCACGTGGCGGCCGGTCCTGTAGTCACGCTTGCCGGATTTCTGTTCCATCAAGACCCGCATGTCGTCTTGCAGCAAATCCATGCGGCCTTGCAGCCCCAGCATCTCGCAGAAGAAGGAAGGCTCGAGGATAATCCGGTCCAGATGCAGGCCGCATACCTTCTTGAACTGCTTGTGGACCATTTCCTCCAAGATTTCATGCTGTTTCCGGGCTTCCTCATGGAAGGAGGCGTCCATGTCGGGACACGTCACTATTTTCAGGGCGTTCTCGCGGAAGAAACGCTCCGCGCTGCCGGCATACGGGAGCGGGGAGCCGGGTTTTTCGTTCACCACCTCATCCAACAACTGGCCGGCAAAATTACCGAGGAGGATGGCCCGGCTGTTGGCCGCTGGCTTGATCTTGTTGAGCAGGTAGGTCAGCGGCGTGCTCCCGTAGGCCTCAAAACAATTGGCGATGGCCGACACGTCTATCAGGTAATCCGGCTCGAAGATTATCAGTTCCGCCAGATATGCCTCCTCCACCCGGCAGGGACGGACCAAGTTCAACTGCGACCCCTTCGCCAGGAGCTCCCGGATATAACTCCAGTCGCCGAAGTAATTTTCCCGGCGGTAGCGTATCCGGACAAACTCGGTCTCTTCCGCCTCCGTCTTCCCGTAGATATATTCGTCGTCCCACGAATCGACCAGCACCCTCAGATACGTCCCCGGCGGCGATGACGACTTGACGGCATAACGCCAGGCGGCGGGCAGGCAGGCGCCCAATTCTTCCGGGACGGGCTCGCGGTACAGGCGGGAAACGAACTCCGCCAGCGCTTTCAGGTCTTGCGGGAAGGCCTTTTCCAGCACCGCCCCGCGGATGTCGTGCAAGGAACGGCAGCGGGCGCGCAGGGCGTTGATGCGCTTGTAGTCCGCCTCGCCGTAGCCCGCCTCCTTGCACAGGAAATCCATGCGGGTGAAGGGGCCGGAGAAGTCGAACGGGCAGCCGCGCGTCTTTTCCTTCAACACCTCGAGGAAAACGCGGTGCAGCCCAGCATATTTCGACCGGATGTCGAGCGTCTCCCCGCGGCACAGCTCCAGCAGCTCCGAATAGAAATCATTCCCTTGCATAAACTCTC
>CAYRFT010000195.1:0-4232 GCA_964423585.1 uncultured Parabacteroides sp.
TCGTCAAAAACGATAACAGGCTTTCTCAACAGCCACTGTTTATCCGTCTATTTGTCCTGCCCGGAGGCTGCGAGGTAACGTGAAAAGCCGGGGGATTCGCGGAGGATGTAGGTGTCGGAATCGCCCGGGCAGATGAGGAAGTATTCGATTGCGGGCAGTTTCCGCTTCAGCTCTTCCGCCCCTTCCGAGCCCAATACCATGCAGGCGGTGGCGCAGGCATCGGCCAGCATGGCCGTCGGGGCGATCACCGTCGCGCTCAGCACGTCCCTTTGCACGGGGCATCCCTCGCGCGGGTCGATGGTATGGGCGTATTTCTTCCCGTCCCTGATGTAGAAGTTCCTGTAATTGCCGGAAGTCGCCATGCCCCGCCTCCCGCCGTTGGAAGCCGTTTCTTCGGTCTGCCCCTGCGGCCACAGGCGGACGGTGGCGAGCAGGTCGCGGTTGAGCCCGGTGCTGTCGTCCACCGGACGTGTGATGCCCAGTTTCCAGTGTTCGCCCCTCGGGTTGATGCCCTTGGCGACGATCTCGCCCCCGAACTCGATCATGTAGTTTCGGACCCCTTCCCGGTCGAACAGGTCGGCAATCATGTCGCACACGGTACCGTCGGCCAGCGAGGAGCAGTTCAGCATCACGCGGGGGTCGTCTTTCACGATCTCATCGCCCTCGAGGCGTATCTTCCGGTATCCGACGAACTGCCTGATGCTGTCGATGCGCTGCGGGGTGATGCTGTCTTGCTTGCCGAACCCGAAGCCCCAGAGGTTGACAAGGGGCGCGCAGGTGATGTCGTAGGCGCCGCCGGTGTAGGCAGATACCAGCATGGCGGTGCGGAAGAGAGAACGGAAGGTGCTGTCATCTATGCGGGAGAGCAGGTTCCGGTTGATCTGCGACACGACGGATGTCGAGTCGAAGGCGTTGAAGAGATGGTAAAACCGGTCCAGCTCCGCCTTTATCTCCCGGTCGAGCGGCTTGCCGTGCTGGTACCTGACGAGATAAGGGGTATGCAGGCGGCCGCTGTAGGTGCGGTAGGGCATGGAATCGGGACGGCAGCCTCCCCACAGGACGAGGAGGAGCACCAGGCTTGCCGTCAGTGATGCGATCTGTTTCATGTGCGTTAAAATTCGGAGGTGAAATGAAATCTGATGTCCGGGAAATCCTGCTGCGCCATCGTCAGGACGTAGCCGGAATCGGCGAGGTAAACGTCGCGCCCTTCCTTGTCGGAAGCCATGTATTGCGCCTTGCGTCTCTTGAAGTTCTCCAGCATTTCGGCGTTGTCGCTCTCGATCCAGCAGGCCTTGTAGAGGTTGAGCGGCTCCCAGCGGCATTGCGCCCCGTATTCGTGCAGGAGGCGGTACTGGATGACCTCGAATTGCAGTTGCCCCACCGTGCCGATGATCTTCCGTCCGTTGTAGCGGCTGACAAACAGTTGCGCCACGCCTTCGCCCATCAACTGCCCGATGCCCTTGCTGAGCTGCTTGGCCTTCATCGGGTCGGCATTCTCGATGTACTTGAACATCTCCGGCGAGAAGCTGGGCAGCCCTTTGAAATGGAGGTCCGCCCCGGCGGTCAGCGTATCGCCTATCTTGAAGTTGCCGGTGTCGGGCAGGCCTACGATGTCGCCCGCATAGGCTTCGTCCACGACTTCCTTCTTCTGCGCCATGAAGGCCGTGGGGCTGCTGAAGCGCATCATCTTCCCGAGGCGGACGTGCCGGTAGTTGGCATTCCGCTCGAACTTGCCGGAGCAGACCTTGACGAAGGCGATGCAACTGCGGTGGTTGGGATCCATGTTCGCATGTATCTTGAACACGAAGCCCGTGAAAGCGTCTTCCTCCGGATCAACTTCGCATTCGATGGCCTGGACCGGGCGGGGAGACGGAGCTATCCGGATGAAGCAGTCCAGCAGCTCCTTCACGCCGAAGTTGTTCAACGCCGAGCCGAAGAACACCGGGGCAGTGTCGCCCGACAGGTACGCGCCGGTATCGAATTCCGGATAGACGGCCTCCACCAGCTCCAAGTCCTGGCGCAACTTCACGGCCTGCGCCGGCTCCACGTAGTTTTCCAGCTCCGGGCTTCCGATGTCCTTGAATTCGACGTTCCCCTCAGTGACGTATTGCTTGCCGGGGGCATACAAGTTCAGTTTCCGTTCGTAAAGGTTGTACACGCCCCGGAAACGCCGTCCCATGTCGATCGGCCAGCTCAGGGGGCGCACCCGGATATGCAGTTCTTCCTCTATCTCGTCGAGCAGGTCGAAGGGGTCTTTGCCGTCGCGGTCCATCTTGTTGACGAACACGATCACCGGGGTTTTGCGCATGCGGCATACTTCCATCAGCTTGCGTGTCTGCGCTTCGACACCTTTGGCCGCGTCGATCACGATGATGACGCTGTCCACGGCAGTCAGCGTCCGGAACGTGTCTTCGGCGAAGTCCTGGTGTCCCGGCGTGTCCAGGATATTGATCTTGCAGCCCGCATAATCGAATGCCATGACCGAGGTCGCCACGGAGATGCCGCGCTGTTTCTCTATTTCCATCCAGTCGGAGGTAGCCGTCTTTTTGATCTTGTTCGATTTTACCGCCCCCGCCACATGGATGGCACCCCCGAAAAGCAGCAGCTTCTCGGTCAGGGTCGTCTTGCCGGCATCCGGGTGGCTGATGATCGCGAACGTCCTTCTTCTTTCAATTTCTTCGGAGTATCGGCCCATTTCTTTCGGTCTTTCTTATTTCTTGATTACGTCCATATTCTCCATGCACTTCCGGAGGCTCTCTTCCCAGTGGGGAATCGCCAGGCCGTAGGCGGATTTGATTTTCCGCTTGTCCAGCACGCTGAAATGCGGGCGGACGGCTTTCGTCGGATATTCTTCCGATGCGACCGGGAGCACCCGGGCCTTGAGGCCGGCCAGCCCGATGATCTTGACCGCGAAATCGTACCAACTGCAAACCCCTTCATCCGTGAAGTGGTAAATCCCCGGCTGGTGCCGCCCTTGCCCGTCCTGCTCCAATATCGCCAGCAGGGCCGTTGCCAGATCGGCCGCGTAGGTGGGGCTTCCCACCTGGTCGGACACGACCCGGAGTTCTTCCCGTTCACTCCCCAGGCGGAGCATGGTCTTGACGAAATTATTCCCGTATTCGGAATACAGCCATGCCGTCCGGACAACGACGGCATCGGGGCATATTCCCAGCAACGCCTCTTCCCCGTCCCTTTTTGTCGAGCCGTAAACCGACCGTGGGTTTGTCCTGTCCGTTTCCCGGTACGGGATGCACGACGTGCCGTCGAATACATAATCGGTCGATACATGTACGACTTTCGCCCGGTACTTCCGCGCGGCCCGTGCCAGGCAGGCCACGGCATCCCGGTTGATTCGCCCGCAGAGCTCCGCGTCCTCCTCTGCCTTATCGACCGCAGTATAGGCGGCGCAATTGAGGACATACTCTGCCGGATGCGCCCGGAAAAAGGCATCCACGCTTTCTTCTTTGCAAATGTCCAACGTATCCGCGTCCGTAAAGAGGAACCGGAAGCGGCCATGCGCTCCCGAGAGGCGGCGGACGGACGTGCCCAACTGCCCGTATGCTCCTGTGACCAGCACTGTCTTCATAGCTTCATTATTCATTCTTCCCATTCAAGTTCTCCGTTCATGTCAGCCCTGTATTTGTCCGCCAGCAATGCCAGGAAAGAGCTGATTTGTTTTATGGCATCCAATGTATCGGGACTGATTTCCTTGCCTTGCATCCGGAGCACCAAATATCCATATACGGCGGTAAGGCAGGTCTCCAGTTCGGGAACGTCGTTCCTGCCGGATTTGGCACGCAACTGTATAATATAAGGTAGCGTTTTGTAGTAGGCGGCTCCGTAGATCATCTCTCGCGGTGATTTCAGGAGGCGCAAGTGCAGATCTGTCAGGGCGATGATGACATTCTTGTTCAATTGGATGTGGCCGGACTCTTTCACGCCTTCGCTCCGCATCATTTCCATCAGTTCTTCATACCAGCGGGCTATTTCTTCTTTCACGCCGTCCGTCCCGTCGTATCGGGCGATGACCTTGTCCCGTATCTCGTCCATGTCAAAATGGTTGGCGCGGATCAAGTCTTCCACCTGCCACATGTAAAGCAGGTATTCGCATATATTTTCTTTCTTTTTTTGTCTGGCGACGATCATAGTGGCAATGATAATGTCGGGCAAAAGTACGAAAAAATCTTCACACTCGTTTCTTTCAATCTTTGGCGGATGACGGGTTTGAAAAT
>CAYRFT010000196.1:0-4210 GCA_964423585.1 uncultured Parabacteroides sp.
TTTGACAAGCTGCCGGTCAATACGCTGGTAGGGGCCGATTGGGATACCTTCAGGAAGATAACCGAAGGGCAATCCATAGGCGACGAGTACAAGACAAAGTTCAGGTTGACGAAGGCCGTGTGCCGGCTGTTGAGCCTGTTGAAGCCGTTCGAAGACGGCCGCTATGCGGAAATAGAAAAACGGCCGCTGGCGATGGACCCGCTGTTCATCTTGGGGCATTGGCGGAGCGGCACGACTTTCGTGCACAATGTCTTCGCGTGCGACAGGCATTTCGGCTACACGACCACCTATCAGACGGTATTCCCGCACCTGATGCTATGGGGGCAGCCGTTCTTCAAGAAGAACATGTCTTTCCTGATGCCCGACCACCGGCCGACCGACAACATGGAGCTGAAGGTGGACTTGCCGCAGGAGGAGGAGTTCGCCCTTTCCAACATGATGCCTTACACGTATTACAACTTCTGGTTCTTCCCGCAAAGGATGCTGGAATATTGCGACAGGTACCTTTTGTTTGACACGGCGACGGAAGAAGAACGCCGGGCATTCATGCAGGCTTTCCTGAAGTTGGTCAAGGTCTCCCTGCACAATACGGGAGGGACGCAGTACCTGAGCAAGAATCCCCCGCACACCGGGCGCGTGAGGACCTTGCTGGAGATGTTCCCCGATGCCAAGTTCATCTACCTGAAGCGCAATCCTTATACGGTCTTTGAAAGCACGCGCAGCTTCTTCATCAATACGATCAGGCCGCTCAAGCTGCAGCCTTTCCCGGACGAAGAGCTGATACGCGGCTTTGTGGAAGTGTACAGGCGCATGTTCTACAAATTCGAGGAAGAGAAGCGGCTGATCCCGGAGGGCCACCTGGTCGAACTGAAGTTCGAGGACTTCGAGCGGGATGCCTACGGGATGACCGAGGACATCTACCTGCGCTTGGGTCTGCCCGGCTTCGAGGAAGCGAAAGGCAGGATCGCCCGGTATCTGGAGAAAAAGAAAGGTTACAAGAAGAACCGGTACAAGTATGAAGAGGCGACCGTGCGTATCGTCGAGGAAAACTGGGGCATGGCTTTGGAGAAATGGCATTATTCCTTGTAATAACCTGCAATAATATTCCGATGCGATGAAAAAGTATGTGTATGCCTGCTGGATGATGTCGGGCCTGCTTCTCTGCCAGGGGGTCCGGGCCGACGGGGAAACGAGGGATGAGCCGGAAGAAAAAACCGAATACCTCCTATACGGCGACATGGACCAGTGGGTGGTCCGCGAGATCTCGGAGTCGGCCATTATCGGGGGAAAGACGAAGCTGCTCTATGAAATCGCGCCGCATGACACCGTCAAAGGGAACATCCCGTATGAGAACCTGGGAGATTCGCCCTGGGGAACGTCCAACGTGATGGCCAAGGTGGCCGGCATTGTCAAGACGAATGTGTCGGTATTCCCGGAACGCCGCGGGACAGGCTGGTGCGTCCGCCTGGAAACCCGCATGGAAAAGGTGAAGGTCCTCGGCATCGTGAACATTGAGGTCGTGGCGGCGGGGTCCCTCTTCTTGGGCTGCGTCCACGAGCCGATAAGGGGAACCAAGAATCCGCAGAGCATGCTGCAGAACGGGATCTCTTTCAATAAGCGCCCGAAAGCCTTGCAATTCGATTATAAGGTGAAGGTGATGCCCGAACACCAACGGGTACGCAGCACGGGGTTCGGAAGGAAGAAGATCGTCCCGGGGCAGGATTCGATTGCGGTCGTCTTGCTCTTGCAGAAACGCTGGGAAGACAAGGACGGGAATGTCTTCTGCAAGCGGGTCGGGACTATGGTCCAGCGGTATTCGCAATCGAGCGACGGATGGATCAACAACGTGACTTATCCGATTTTGTACGGGGATATAACCCAAGACCCCGCCTATAAAGACTATATGCGCATCCAGGTGGAAGAACGCTATACGACCAACAGCAAAGGGAAAAGCGTCCCCATCCAAGAATTGGATTGGGCGGACAAGGACGAGACTCCCACGCACATGGTGCTTCAGTTCGTATCCAGCCACGGCGGCGCTTACATCGGTTCGCCGGGAAACACGTTCTGGGTTGACAACGTAAAACTGGTCTATTGATTTCAGCAGTCAAGTATAACAACAAAGATATTTCAAGATGTCAGTAAAAGAACAAATAGAAGCCTTGCGGGGCGAGCTGGAGCAACATAATTACAATTATTATGTCTTGTCGGCACCGGTTATTTCCGACAAGGAGTTCGATGAGAAAATGAAAGAGCTCCAGGAGCTGGAAGCAGCCCATCCCGAGTATTACGACCCGGATTCGCCGACGCAACGTGTCGGGAGCGATTTGTCGAAAGAGTTCGAACAGGTGCAACATCGGTATCCGATGCTCTCTTTAGGGAATACCTATTCGGAGGAAGAAGTGCGTGATTTCTATGAACGCACAAAACGCCTGCTGAATGAACCGTTTGACATCGCTGCCGAGCTGAAGTATGACGGGACATCCATCTCGCTATGGTATGAAAAAGGCCGTCTGGTCCGGGCTGTAACCCGCGGCGACGGCAGCAAAGGAGACGATGTGACGGCGAACGTGAAGACCATACGCTCCGTCCCTTTGCGCCTCAGAGGGGATGATTATCCGGAGAGCGTCGAGATACGGGGTGAAATCTTGCTGCCGTGGGCGGAATTCGACCGCCTGAACAAAGAACGTGAAGAACAGGAAGAGCCCTTGTTCGCCAATCCCCGCAACGCGGCATCCGGGACATTGAAACAACAGAATCCGGCCATCGTGGCGGCCCGCAGGCTGGATGCCTATCTATATTACGTGCTGGGAGAGCATTTGCCGGCCGACACGCATTACGGCAATCTGGAAGCGGCGCGCCGCTGGGGATTGAAAATACCGGACGTGATAAAGGTCTGCCACAATCTGCAAGACATTTTCGATTACATCCATTATTGGGATACGGAGCGGAAGAACTTGCCCGTTGCGACCGACGGGATTGTCTTGAAGGTAAACTCGCTTGGACAACAGCGGAACTTGGGCTTCACGGCGAAGAGCCCGCGTTGGGCCATTGCCTATAAGTTCCAGGCCGAAAGGGCGGAGACGCGCCTGAATTCGGTTTCCTTCCAGGTCGGACGGACGGGCGCGGTCACGCCGGTTGCCAATCTGGAGCCGGTCTTGTTGGCAGGAACCGTGGTGAAGCGCGCTTCCTTGCACAATGCGGACATAATCGAAGGCCTGGACCTGCATGTCGGCGACCGTGTCTATGTCGAGAAGGGCGGAGAAATCATCCCGAAGATAGTAGGCGTAAATGCCGGGGCCCGCACCATGCTGACAGGGGAAAAGGTCCGTTTCATTTCCCGCTGCCCGGAATGCGGCACGCCGTTGGTGCGTCCGGAAGGCGAAGCCGCACATTATTGCCCGAACGACAGCGGTTGTCCTCCCCAGATCAAGGGCCGCATCGAGCATTTTGTGACCCGGAAGGCGATGAACATCAATATCGGCCCTGAGACCGTAGAGGATTTGTACGATGCCGGTTTGGTGAAGGACATCGCGGATCTGTACGACTTGCAGGTTACGGACCTGCTGTCCCTCGAGCGTTGGGCGGAAAAGAGCGCCCGCAACCTGGTGGACAGTCTGCGGGAATCGAAAGCCGTCCCCTTTGAGCGCGTCCTTTATGCGCTGGGGATTCGTTATGTGGGCGAGACGGTGGCCAAACGCCTGGCATTGTCGTTCCATTCGATGGACCGTTTGAAGGAAGCCTCTTTGGAACAATTGGTCGATGTGGACGACATAGGCGGCCGGATAGCGCATAGCATAGTCGATTATTTCTCGGACGAAGGGAACCGGCGGATCATAGATCGTTTGCGGGCGCAAGGGCTGCAAATGGCGGTTTCGGCAGACATCCTGGATAACCGTTCGGAGCGTCTGAAGGGATTGACTTTTGTGATCAGCGGCACGTTCGCGCGACATTCGCGCGACGAGTACAAAGCCCTGATCGAGCAACATGGCGGCAAGAATACGGGGTCCGTTTCCGGCAAAACCGATTACATCCTGGCAGGCGAGAATATGGGTCCGGCCAAATTGGAGAAGGCGGCCAAGCTGGGCGTCCGCATCATTCATGAAGACGAGTTCTTGAAAATGATTGAAGATTGATGCCGAAAACCTGCGTGAAAGGCTTCGCGCATAAGGCGGCAAGGCGGATTCCGCCTGCAAGTGCCGTCCGAGTA
>CAYRFT010000197.1:0-4206 GCA_964423585.1 uncultured Parabacteroides sp.
GGGGTTGTTCAACGGAGGAAGGCCTGCGCGACGGCGAGGTCGGCAGGGGTGGTGATCTTGAGGTTCTCGGGGTTGGAGAGGACCGTTGCCACGCGGAAGCCCGCCGCCTCGACCACCGAGGCATCGTCGGTGAACGTCTCCGCGCAGGGGCGGCTGTAGGCCTCCAAGAGGATGCCCGCCGCGAACACCTGGGGCGTGTGGACGGCATAATAGCGCGAGCGGTCCACAGGGCAAGTAGTCCCGTCGTCCCGCCTCATCCGGAGCGAATCGGTCACGGGCAGGACGGGGACGGCCGCCCCCTCCTCCTCGGCCTTCGCGAAACAGGCGGAGATGACTTCGAGGGAGACGAAGGGGCGCACCCCGTCGTGGACGGCGACCCAAGCCTCCCCTCCCCCGGCCTCTATCTCGCCGCGTATGGCCTCCAGCCCGTTCCGCACGGAAAGGAAGCGGGTCTCCCCGCCATCGACCACGCGGTGCGCGGCGCGGCATCCGATCTCCCGGCAGAGCATGTCCCAGTAAGCGCGGTGCGCGGCGGGGAGGACGAGGACGATGCCCGCCTCGCCGTCCCACTCCCGGAACTTCTCGACGGTGTGCATGAGGACAGGTTTCCCGGCGAGGGGGATGAACTGCTTGGGCAGGCCGCCTCCCATGCGCGTGCCTTTCCCTCCGGCAACGATGATGACGTACCTCTTCACGATTCGAGCTCCTCCAGCACTTTCTTCACTTCTTCGTCCACCTTGTAGAGCTTGTCCTTGCATAGCTTGATCAGGCGCGTGGCCTCCTTCACGTTGTCGAGCAGGCAGTCCACATCCAGGTCGCCCTGCTCGATGTCCGCCACGATGCGGCGCAATTTCTCGACGGCCTCGCCGTATGATTCCGTTTTCTTTGCCATAGTCATGTAAATTTAGTACCGTTATTCATTCTTTGTAATCCGCCGGATGTCCGCCTCCACCTCCCCGTCGGCGAAGCGCGTGACGAGAGGCTCGTCTTCCCGGACATCCTTCGCCGCCTTGACGATCTTCCCCTGCTGGAGGGCCAGGCTGTAGCCCCTGCGGAGGACATAACCGGGAGAGGCCATGCGGATGAACTGCTCCTTCAACTCCAAGAAACGGGCTTCGTGCGTGAAGCGGCTTCCCGTCGCCACCCGGACGCGCTGCTTCAGGCGATCCATGCCCGCCTCTTCCCTGCCGACGGCATGGCGGACGATGCCGGGCAACCGTGCCGCCAGCACCTGCAAGGCCGCCGCGTTCTTTTCGAGCCTGCTCCTGACCAGCACGGGAAAGCGGGAGACGGTTTGCTGCAGGACGAGGGACTCTTCCCTGATCCAGCCCCCGGCACGTTGCACGAAGCGTCCTTTCAGATCGTCCAGCACCTCCGCCTGCCGGTCCATGCAGCGGATCAGGAAGTCGGCGACCGCCGTGGGCGTCTTCAGCCGCGTGTGCGCCACCAAGTCCACGATGGTGTCGTCGCGCTCGTGCCCTATTCCGGTAAGGACCGGCAAGGGGAAACGGGCGCAACGGGCCGCCAGGAGGTAGGAATCGAAGCTGTTGAGGTCGGAGGTGGCACCCCCTCCCCGGATGACGGCCGCCACGTCGAAGCATTCGCGGCAAGCCTCTATCTTGTCGAGCGCGGCGATGACCGTCTCTTCCGTCTTCCCTCCCTGCATGACGGCGGGGAAGAGCTTGGCATAAAAGGGATACCCGGCGCGGTTGTGCAGCAGTTGGTTCAGGAAATCCTCGTACCCGGCCGCCGTGGGCGACGTGACGACGGCAATCCGCACGGGGAGATCGGGGAAAGGGAGTTCCTTGTTGAGGGTGAAAATGCCCTCCTTCTGCAGCCGGAGGATGATCTCCCGCCGCCTGCGGGCCATGTCGCCGACAGTATAGGTCGGGTCGATGTCCACCACGTTCAGGCTGAACCCGTATAACTCATGAAACTCGACGGTCACCTTCACCAGCACTTTCAAGCCGGAGGTGAAGGCCTGCCCGGTCTCCGCCTCGAAGTAGGGCTTCAGCAGCCGGAACACGTTTGCCCAAATCGAGCCGCGGGCCTTGGCCACCAGCCGGTCGGTCTTCGGGTCTTTCTCCACGAACTCGAGGTAGCAATGCCCCGAGGAAAGGTTGACATGGACATCGGCGGTCTCCGCCCGTACCCACCAGGCCTCGGGGAAATCCGCCTCCAGCGCGTCGCGGACGGCACCGGTCAGCTCCGACAGGCTGACGATCATTCTATCTTCTCCGTTTGCTTCCATCTTTCAACCCGGATTTATAGGATTTGTAAATGTCCGGCACGCCGTAGCCCAGGCGGTTGTCCGGCTTTCCGGCCTGCGAGGCGTACCGTCTGATCAAGGCCCGTACCCCGGCGGCATCGAGATGGGGAAGCGCCTGCCACAAGCAGGCTCCCAGTCCGGCCACTATGGGCGTGGCGAAGGAAGTCCCGCCAGCCGGGGCGATGAAACCTCCCGGCTCGATGACGCAGCAGGCCGAGCCCAACGCCACGACATCCGGCTTTATCCGCCCGTCGGCCGCCGGCCCGATGGAACTGAAAAAGCACCACTCCCCTTTCTCCGTCACCGCCCCGACGGTCAGGACACCGGGCGCATCAGCCGGGACGGTGATCTTTTTCCAAGGGTCGTTCCCTTCGTTGCCCGCACTCGAAAAGACGAGCAGGCCTTTGTCGGCCGCCATCTGCGCCGCCCTCGAAATGAACGCCGTCCGTCCGGTCAGGTCGGCATGCGTGAAATCGGCCGCCGGTTCGTCGAAGTCGTAATAGCCCAGCGACGAGGTGACGATGCTTGCCCCCACGCTGTCGGCATATTCCACGGCCGCCGCCCAATAATCCTGTTCGATGGGCGATTCGCCGTCGGAGTCTTCGCTCTTGATCAGCCAATACGTCGCTTCGGGAGCCGTGCCGGTCATGATTCCCGGCAAGTCGGCAGCCAGGCAGGAGAATACTTTCGTCCCGTGTCCTTCACCGGCATAAACCGTTTCCCCCGGGCATACGATGTTGCGCGTCCCGGCAATGTGTGCAGAGGCAAACGCCTCCAGGCGGTCCACGTCCGGGAAGCCGGCATCAATCACGGCGATGCGCATGCCTTCGCCTTTGAATCCCCGTTTGTGCAGCTTGTCCCCTTTCATCATGCGGATCTGTTTCCGCGCATACCCGTACCGGTTGCGGAGCGGCTTCACGCCTTCGGACAATACGGCGGCGCTTGCCGTGTCGTGCCGGGAGACATGCGTTCCTTTCCACACCCAGCAGACCGAATCGACAAATGCCAGCCGCTTCAGGTTTTCCACCAGCCCGCTGTCCGGATATTCCACGACCACCGTCGATAGCCAGCGGCTTTCCGTGACGAGCGCACAACCGCACTCCGCCAGCCGCTTCTTATAGGTGGCGGAAACGGGCAAGTCCGATTCGGAAACGGGGATTCGCCGCCGCGCCCGGCGCAAGAGGGCCGCCTCGGAAAGGAATGCTTCCGGGTGGCGGAGGTCGCAGTCCTGATTCCTCTTGTCTTTGAGGTAAACGCGAAACCGGTAATACGTATTTTCACTCCACGAGAAGGCGGAGGCGAAGAGGCACAAAAGCAACAACCAGTGTTTCATTGCATGATCTTTACGAAGAGACGCACACAATCTTGTTCATCCGTCTTTTTTGTTGATGGGTATTTCCCGCTTGATGTTCTGGCGCAGGGAGATCAGCGTCTCCGTCTCCGTCACGCCGGGAATCTCCTGTATCTTCGCGTTCAATAATTCCATCAGGTGCTCGTTGTCGCGGGCAAACAGTTTGACCAGCATGGTGTACGGCCCTGTGGTGAAGTGGCATTCCACCACTTCCGGAATCTTCTCTATCTCCGGCACGACATCCTTGTACATGGAACCTTTTTCCAGCTTCACGCCGATGTAGGCGCATGTGTTGTATCCTATGACCTTGGGGCTGATGTGGTAGCCGGATCCGACAATGACCTTCATGTCGATCAGGCGTTGGACGCGCTGGTGGATGGCCGCCCGTGACACGCCGCATTCTTCCGCCACCTCCTTGAACGGGATACGGGCGTTCTTTGAAATGATATTCAGGATTTGGTGGTCCAATTTGTCTATTTTTTCCATATCTGAAATGATTTGATCTATCCGAGGATGTTTTGCCGTATCAAAAGTATGTATTCTATTTTGAAAAACGAGCATTGTGAAAGGAAAAAAATTCGCAGGA
>CAYRFT010000198.1:0-4199 GCA_964423585.1 uncultured Parabacteroides sp.
GTGGGGGTTTAGGCCGGCGTGAAGGCATTCAAGGGGCGGTTTGTGCCTATTTTTGTATTTTCTTTTGCCTGTAATAAAAACGGCATATCTCCGTTATATAAAAAAACAAGAAAGTTGAGACGTTTCATAATCATAGCAAGTGTGTTCTGCTGTTTCCCGGCAGTCGTCTGGGGGCAACGGGAGAAGGTGAAGAATCAGCCGTATGTGGATAATAAGTTGTTCCACCTGGGCTTTCACGTGGGAATTCATGCGCAAGACATGTTGTTGACGCATACGGGCGCTTCCACGAACGGCGAGACGTGGTTCGCGGAAATCCCCTCTTATTCGCCGGGGTTCAGCGTCGGCGTGATAGGGGACATGTTCCTCAACCCTTATTTCAATTTGCGTTTTGTCCCTACCATCAACTTTGGCGACAAGCGTTTCGTGTTCCGCGAGCAGGAATCCGGCGAGGAGTTCCGCACGTCTGTCCGCTCGAGCTACCTGACGCTGCCGTTGAGCGTGAAATATTCTTCTTTCCGGCTGAATAACTGCCGCCCGTACCTGACGGCGGGGATTTACGGTGCCATGGACCTGGGCCGCAAGAGGGGAAATCCCCTGTACTTGAAAGGCTTCGACTACGGATTGGAATTCGGCATCGGCTGCAATATCTATTTGCCTTTTTTCCGGTTGTGCCCGGAACTGAAATTCAGCTTCGGCTTGCCGAATCTGCTCGTGAAGGACCGTCCGGACCTGGAGGGGCAGGAAACGGTCAAATATACGGAAGCCCTGTCGAAAGCGACTTCGCGCATGGTCACGCTGACCTTTAATTTCGAATGACGAGTTCGATATAGACGTAGGCGGCGGGCGTTGCCATCAGCAGGCTGTCGAAGCGGTCGAGGATTCCGCCATGGCCGGGCAAGAGGTTCCCCGAATCTTTTACTCCCAGGGTCCGCTTCAACAAGGATTCCGTCAAGTCTCCCCACGTCGCAAAAAGGACCACGACGGCAGCCAGTCCCAACCATTGGATGCGGCTTGTCTCCGGGGCGTACCAGGCAAATGCCTGGGAGGACGACAAGGCGATGGCCAGCCCGCCCCAAAATCCTTCCCACGACTTTTTCGGCGATATGCGTTCAAACAACCTTCTTTTCCCTATCAGCGAACCGACCAGGAATGCGCCCGTGTCGTTTAGCCATACGAATATGAAGATGGCCGCCAGATACAAAGGCGCGTAGGCGGCGGATGCCGTTGCCGGGTCTTGCCGGATGGCAATGAAATTCAACAACGAGAACGGGCCGGCGCAGCAGACTTGCGCCAGGAACGTGAAGGCCCAGTTGTTGACCGGCTCGGGCGCTTTGGCATAAAGCTCTCCAATCAGCACGTACATGGCAAACAACAGGTAGGGGAAGAATATCTCTTCGCCGGCCAACCCTTGCGCTTTCATGAAGCAGGCGAAGAACAGATACATTCCTCCGGCCGTAGCGGCCCATCGGCGCAATGCCGCGTCCTCGTGGTGCTTCAACAACCCGTAGAACTCCCATAGGGCGAATCCTGTTATGAGGCAGAACAAGACGGCGAAAGAATATACATTATATAATATGGCGCCCAGCAAGATTCCGGCAAAGGCAATCCCTGTAAGCGTCCGTATGATGAAATTGTTCAAGGCGTTTTCCTTTTAATGTCCGTCCGGTTGTTTTTTGTTTTATAGCTTGCCGTCTTCCGCTTCGGGAGCATCCGCCGGGACGGGAGCCTCCCCTTTGGCATCCTCCGTGCCGTTCTTGTCCTCTTTGTTCTCTTTTTCGAGGATTTCTTCTGAACGGGAAGCCCACGGGCGTTTGCCGAAGATTTGTTCCACGTCTTCCCGGTAGATCACTTCGCGTTCCAGCAAGACGTTTGCCAGTTCATTGTGCCCTTTTGCATTTTCGACCAGGATTTTTTTCGCCCGTTCATATTGCTCGGCTATGATCTGCCGGACTTCCTCGTCGATGATGCGGGCGGTACTTTCGCTATACGGCTTGGTGAATCCCCATTCCTGGCCGCTGGAATCGTAGTAGTTGATGTTGGGCAGCTTGTCGCTCATGCCATAATAGACGACCATGGCGTATGCTTGTTTGGTGACCCGCTCCAAGTCGTTGCTGGCCCCGTTGGAAATCTGGCCGGAATAGAGTTCTTCGGCCGCGCGTCCGCCCAATGTCGAACACATCTCGTCGAGTATTTCTTCCCGGGTCGTGATCGGGCGTTCCTCGGGCAGGTACCAGGCTGCGCCTAACGCCTTCCCGCGGGGCACGATGGTCACTTTTACCAGAGGGTTGGCGTGTTCCAACTTCCAACTGATGGTTGCATGGCCGGCTTCGTGGATGGCGATTCTTTTCCGTTCGGTCTCAGTCATGACCGTTGTCCTTCTTTCCAACCCCCCGACGATGCGGTCAACGGCATTCATGAAGTCTTCTTTCTGGACAAACATCTTGTTGTTGCGGGCCGCTATCAATGCCGCCTCATTGCATACATTGGCGATGTCGGCTCCCGAGAAACCCGGGGTCTGCCGTGCCAAAAGTTCCGCATCGACGCTGTCGTCTGTCCTTATCGGGCGCAGATGCACCTTGAATATTTCCTTTCGCTCGTTCAAATCCGGCAATTCGATGTGAATCTGGCGGTCGAAACGCCCGGCGCGCAGCAACGCCTTGTCCAGGATTTCCGCCCGGTTGGTCGCCGCCAGGATAATCACGCCGCTGTTCGAGCCAAACCCGTCCATTTCGGTCAGCAACTGGTTCAAGGTGCTTTCGCGCTCGTCATTGCTGTTCAAATTGGCGTTTTTCCCGCGGGTACGGCCTACGGCATCTATTTCGTCGATAAAGACGATGCACGGCGCTTTTTCCTTGGCCTGGCGGAACAGGTCGCGCACACGGGAGGCGCCGACTCCGACGAACATCTCCACGAAATCGGAACCCGACAGGGAGAAGAACGGGACATTCGCTTCGCCGGCCACGGCTTTTGCCAGTAAGGTTTTGCCTGTCCCCGGAGGGCCTACCAATAAAGCCCCCTTGGGTATTTTGCCTCCCAGCACCGTGTATTTGGCAGGATTTTTCAGGAATGAAACGATCTCTTCCACTTCCTGTTTGGCTCCTGCCAGGCCGGCAACGTCTTTAAAAGTGACTTGCGGGTTGTTGTCTTTGTCAAACAATTGGGCCTTGGCTTTCCCCACGCTGAAAACGCCGCCCGGTCCGCCGGTCCCGCCGGACATCCTTCTCATCAGGAATATCAAAAGGGGAATGAAGAGGAGGATGGGGCCGAATGATACGAGAAAACTCCACAGCGTGTCGTCTTCTTCCTCGAAACTGACTTGGGTATCGATATTATTTTCGGATACGGCACTGTCGTAGAAGTCGGAGAATTTATCGGCCGACGGGATTTTGGTGTATGCCTTGGGCGACAGGGTGCCGGCCATCTTCTCTCCCGGGAAGACGATGCCCGCCTTGTCGCTCTTGACGGTCGCTTCCACGATATTCTTCTTGTTATAGACGACCATCTTGTCGAATACGTTTTCTTTGGCCAGCTTTTGGAATTCCGTCCAGCTTATTTCTTTCGTGCCGGCCGAATCATTGGTCATGAGAAACGTGAGCAACACCAAGAAGATGATGCCGTACACCCAATAGAAATTGATGCGGAACATCTTTTGCCTGTTGTCCTTGCGTTTGTTCGGATTCATGCTGTTGTTCTCCATATCCTGCTGTTTGTAAAAGCGAATCCAGTGTCAGTCCAGGTTGGGGATTTCCGTTATCCTGGCATCTTCCCAAAGCGTGTCCAGATTGTAGAACTTGCGTTTTTCGGGCAAAAAGATGTGGACCATGACAGTCCCGTAATCCATGCCGATCCATTCCGCCCGCTGCTCGCCGGCTATCGACAAGGTCTTTTCTCCGGCTTCCCGGCGGGCGAAATCCCAAACGGAATCGCATAACGAGGATACTTGCGAGGGGGAATTCCCTTCCCCGATGACCATGTATTGGCAAATCGCCCCCTCTATCGGGCTCAAGTCAACTACGACGATATTTTTCCCTTTCTTTTCCTGCAGGCCGTTCACCACAGCCTGTACTAAAACCTGTGTTTGATCCATTCTTGTCTTATAAAATTCCATTTTCTGAAGTTGCAAAGATACTTGGAATAAATTTATTTCGGGCATCTTGCCGGGTAAATTCTTATTGGAAACTTTCCTCTGCCTGCAAAAA
>CAYRFT010000199.1:0-4192 GCA_964423585.1 uncultured Parabacteroides sp.
CGCAGAGACTCTTCCGGGGCGGAAAAAGGCGCGGGAAGAACAGGATCAAGGATTCTAAGAAAGGAAACGAAATATGTTGGAGATAAAAAACTTGCATGCCAATGTGAATGGCAAGGAGATATTGAAAGGCATCGACCTTTCGGTAAAGGCGGGCGAAATACACGCCATCATGGGGCCGAACGGCTCGGGAAAGAGCACCCTGAGCAGCGTCCTGGCCGGGAACCCGCTGTTCGAGGTGACGGAGGGCGAAGTGACGTTCAACGGGAAGGACCTGCTGGCGTTGCCTCCCGAAGACCGCAGCCGCGAAGGCCTGTTCCTGAGCTTCCAGTACCCGGTCGAGATACCGGGCGTGAGCATGGTGAACTTCATGCGCGCGGCCGTCAACGAGCACCGGAAGTACAACGGGCTGCCGCCGGTCCCCGCCACCGAGTTCCTCAAGCTGATGCGCGAGAAACGGGCGATTGTCGAATTGGACAACAAGCTGGCGGGGCGCAGCGTGAACGAGGGCTTCTCCGGCGGTGAAAAGAAACGCAACGAGATTTTCCAGATGGCGATGCTCGAACCGAAACTGTCCATCCTCGACGAGACGGACTCGGGACTGGACATCGACGCCCTGCGCGTCGTGGCAAGCGGGGTCAACAAGCTGAAGACGGCCCGCAACGCCATCATCGTGATTACCCACTACCAGCGCCTGCTGGATTACATCAGGCCCGACGTGGTGCACGTGCTCTACAAAGGGCGCATCGTCAAGACCGGAGGCCCCGGCCTGGCCCTCGAGCTGGAGGAGAAAGGCTACGACTGGATAAGGAAGGAGATGGGAGACGCATGAAAGCCGAACAACAGTACATCGACCTCTTCGCCCGGCACGAGGGACTGATTTGCCGCAAGAGCGCGCCGGTGCTGAACGCCCCGCGGGCGCGGGCCTTTGCCGATTTCACGAGGGCAGGCTTTCCGGCAACGGGGGGAGAGGACTACAAATATACGGACGTGGGGAAGGCCTTCGCCCCCGACTACGGCATCAATGTCAACCGCCTCGACATCCCGGTCAGCCCGCACGACGTGTTCCGCTGCGATGTCCCGAACCTGAGCACCGCGCTGTACTTCGTGGTGAACGATTCCTTCTACGCGAAAGAGCCGCCCAAGGCCCGTCTCCCCGAAGGGGCCTACGCCGGAAGCCTGTGCCGCTTCGCTTCCGAACACCCGGAGATTGCCGCCCGCCACTACGGCAGGCTCGCCGCGACGGAGGGAAACGGGGTAGTGGCCCTGAACACGATGCTGGCGCAAGACGGCTTCGTGGTGTATGTCCCGAAGCATGCCGTGATGGAAAAGCCGGTCCAGCTGGTGAACATCTTCCGGAGCGATGTCGATACGATGGCCAACCGCCGCATCCTCTTCATTGTGGAAGAAGGGGCCGAGGCGCGCCTGTTGGTGTGCGACCACAGCATCGACGACGTGAAATTCTTCTCCAACCAGGTAGTCGAAATATTCGCCGGCAAGAACGCCCGCGCCGACTATTACGACTTGGAGGAAAGCTCGGCATCGACCACCCGCTTTTCAAACCTGTTCGTCCGCCAGGAAGCAGGCTCGGACGTGACGGTGAACGGCATCACGCTGACGAACGGGTTGACGCGCAACAATTATTTCGTCTCGCTGGAAGGCGAGGGAGCCGGGCTTTCCCTCTGCGGCATGTCCGTACTGGACAAGGAGCAGCACCTGGATACCTGTTCGCTGGTGCGCCACGACGCGCCCCGCTGCACCTGCAACGAACTCTTCAAGAATGTCCTCAACGACCGTGCCGTGGGGGCCTTCAGCGGGAGGATCCGCGTCGGGCAAGGCGCCGTCAAGACCGAAGCCTGCCAGACCAACCGCAACCTGTGCGCCACGCGCGAATGCCGGATGTACAGCAAGCCCCAGCTGGAAATCTATGCCGACGACGTGAAATGCTCGCACGGCATGAGCACCGGGCAGATAGACGAGAACGCCCTCTTCTACATGCAGAGCCGGGGCATCCCCCGCGACGAGGCCCGCATGCTGCTCAGCGTGGCCTTCACGTCGGATGTCATCGGGCACGTCCGCCTCGAGGCCTTGAGGGACCGCCTGCACAAGCTGGTCGAAAAACGTTTCCGGGGCGAGCTGGCGGGATGCGCCGGCTGCCGGGCCTGCAAGCAAGAACTTAACAGATAAGACGATGATTTCCGACATGCAATCCATCCGGGAAGATTTCCCGATCCTGTCCCACCGGGTTTACGGAGTGCCGTTAGTTTACCTGGACAATGCGGCGACGACGCAGAAGCCGCGCTGTGTCGTCGAAAAGATTGAAAACGGCTATTACAACGTGAACGCGAACATCCACCGGGGCGTCCATTTCCTGAGCCAGGAGGCCACCGAGGCCCACGAGGATGCCCGCCGCGCGGTGCAGCATTTCCTGAACGCCCGTTCGGCAAGCGAAATCATCTTCACGAGGGGGACGACCGAATCCATCAACCTGGTGGCAAGCAGTTTTGCCGACGGGTGCATGTCGCCCGGCGATGAAGTGATTGTCTCGGTGATGGAGCATCACTCCAACATCGTCCCGTGGCAAATCCAGGCGGCGAAGAAAGGCATATCCCTGCGGGTAATCCCGATGAACGGAAAAGGCGAGCTGCTTCTCGACGAATACCGGAAATCATTCACCGACAAGACGCGCCTGGTGGCCGTCACGCAGGTCTCCAACGTATTGGGCACGGTGAACCCGGTGAAGGAAATCGTCGCCATCGCCCACGGGCACGGTGTCCCCGTATTGATCGACGGCGCGCAATCGACTCCCCACCAGAAAGTGGACGTGCAGGACTTGGATGCCGAGTTCTTCGTCTTTTCCGGGCATAAGATTTACGGCCCGACCGGCATCGGCGTCTTGTATGGGAAAGAAGAGTGGCTCGACAGGCTTCCCCCGTACCAGGGAGGCGGCGAGATGATTGCCACCGTCTCCTTCGAGAAGACCGTCTTCAATGAATTGCCCTTCAAGTTCGAGGCCGGGACCCCCGATTACATCGGCAGCACCGCCTTGGCGGAAGCTTTGCACTATGTGGAGAAAATCGGGATGGACAGGATTGCGGCGCAAGAGCAGGACCTGTTGCAATATGCCACCGCCCGGCTGAAGCAGATAGAAGGGATGCGCATCTTCGGCGAGGCCGCCGGCAAAGGGGCCGTTATTTCTTTCCTGGTCGGGAATATCCACCATTACGACATGGGCATGCTGCTCGACCGCCTGGGCATAGCGGTCCGCACCGGCCACCACTGTGCGCAACCGTTGATGCAGGCTTTGGGAATAGAAGGGACGGTCCGCGCGTCCTTCTCCTTTTATAACACACGCGAGGAAGTGGATGCCTTGGCCCGCGGAATCGAGCGGGTCTGCCGGATGTTCGGGTGACGATGCTTGCAATCCCCGGCAAGGTTCAAGGCGTGATTGCGGAAAGCGCCTCCCTGCTTCACGGCTTCTTGTTTGTCGGGAAAGAGAACTCCTCTTCATACAAATCCTGCCCCTGGCCGTCTCTCAGGCGGATTTGATAAACGGCTTTCCCCTCTTTCAGCCGGGAAGAGCCCAGCAAATTGACGCGGTAACGTATCTCTTCCCCCGGTTTGACATGGGAAATGCTGATGGTTTCCGAATTACGAATCCGCTTGGCCTCCTTTTTCTTTTTCAATACGGGCGTTACCGGGCTGATTTCCCTCGACCCCTGGTTATGGATGACGAAGGTCAGATAGGCGTGCTCGCCGGCTTCCAAAGTCCCGTTTTCGTTTTCATCCGTCAGCAGGATATCCTGAACGACCAGTTCCGGCTCCGGACTTTCTTCCGGGAGGGCGGTTTGTTCCGGCTGTCTTATATTCGGGTTGGCGGCAGCCGCGCCCAAGGCACTTCCGGCCACCTCGCCCACCATGGAGCCGATCAAAGAGCCTTCCCAGCCACCGATGCGGTCACCAATCAAGGCGCCGGAAACACTTCCGATCATCCCTCCCGTCTGCATGGCAAACATTTGCTTGTTTTGAGGGGCCATCGTCCCGCAACTGCCGCACAATAGCGCGGAACAGGCAAATAAACCGATTAAAGGATATGCTTTCATACGAGTTGTTTCTTTGTTTGGAACAAAGTTACGGAGAAACTTTTAAATAATCTTGCAAAAAGCGGAATTTGGAGCGGGCGGAGCCGGACGGC
>CAYRFT010000200.1:0-4182 GCA_964423585.1 uncultured Parabacteroides sp.
GTCGGAGGAGCAAGGGGATTTGCGGCACGTCTTTCAAATACTTTTTGTAACTTGCAGGCGCAAATATCAACCGGGGTTTAAATATACGTATCTCTATGGATAGGACTTTCAAATCGAAAATAGGATGGTGGTATCACCTGGCCATCTGGATCATGGGCGCATGCACGGTGTTGTCTTTCATACGAAGCCAAAATCCGGGAGGAATGGCAATCTTGTTGCTGGCGACCTTGTTTTTAATCCACCTGATGCTGTCCACCTGGTACAGGATAACGGCGGACGGGACGCTGATAGCCCATTGCGGCATCTTTCCCGAAAAGAAACTGAAAATAGAAGAGATAACCGCGGTAGAGCCGACCGTCCTGCCTGTTTCGAGCTATGCCCTGTCTTTGGACCGGCTGATCATCTACAAGGGAGGACGGCAATGGTTGCTGATATCGCCGGTGGACAAGAAGGAATTCCTGAAATGCCTTCGGAAACATAACCCGGATATCCGGGTGAAGGAGCCTTCTCTCATGTGACGTTGCCATACGGATAATCAATCGAATTTACATTATATAATCTGCCTGATGAACTTGAAATACGATGTAATCATTATCGGCGGCGGCCCCGCCGGATATACGGCTGCCGAAAAGGCTGCCAAAGGAGGGCTATCGGCTGCCCTGTTCGAGAAAAACGCCCTGGGCGGTGTCTGTTTGAACGAAGGCTGCGTGCCTGCCAAGACGCTGCTTTACTCGGCAAAGGTTTACGATCAAGCCAAGCACGCCTCCAGATACGGTGTCAGTGCCGGGGACCTTGCTTTCGACTATCCGAAAATCATTGCCCGGAAGAACAAGGTGGTGAAAAAGCTGGCTGCCGGCATCCGCATGAAGATGAAGGAATGCGGCGTTGATGTCATTGCCGGGGAAGCGGTGATTCAGGGAAAAACGGCTGAAGGGAATATCCTGGTCCGCTGTGGCGGGCAAGTTTACGAGGCCGTGAACCTGCTGGTATGCACGGGCTCGGAAGCGGTGGTTCCTCCGATTCCCGGGGTCGATGAGGCCGGATGCTGGACCAGCCGGGAGGCTTTGCTGGGCAAAGAATTGCCGGCTTCCTTGGTCATCATCGGCGGGGGCGTGATAGGGATGGAGTTCGCTTCGTTCTTCAACAGCATGGGCACCGAAGTGCAGGTCGTCGAGATGCTCGACAAGATCCTGGGCCCGATGGACGGGGAATTATCCGGCATGCTCCAGGCGGAGTACGCCCGGCGCGGGGTCAAATTCTACTTGGGGCATAGGGTGACGGGCATCCGCGGGACGGAAGTGACTGTGGAAAAGAACGGGGACGGGGAGAGCTTTGTTTTGCACGGCGAAAAGGTGCTGTTGAGCGTGGGCCGCCGTCCTGTCACCCAAGGATTCGGCTTGGAGACCCTGGCGTTGGAGCCTTTCCGCAACGGGATAAAAGTCAACGGATACATGCAGACTTCCCTGCCCAACGTGTATGCCTGCGGGGACATCACGGCGTTTTCCCTCTTGGCCCATACGGCGGTGAGCGAGGCGGAAGTGGCGGTTGGCCATATCTTGGGGGAAGCCCGCGGGATGAGTTACAAGGCCATCCCCGCCGTTGTCTATACGAACCCGGAGATTGCCGGTGTCGGCAAGACGGAAGAGGAATTGCAGGCCAGCGGGACGCCTTACCGGGTAAGGAAGATTCCGATGGCATTCTCCGGCCGTTTCGTGGCCGAGAACGAAATGGGGAACGGCATCTGCAAATTAATCCTGGCGGAAGACGGCACGCTCGTCGGCGCGCATCTGCTGGGAAACCCGGCCTCCGAACTGATCGTGATTGCCGGAATGGCAATCGAGAGAGGCATGAAGGCCGAAGAAGTCAAATCGTTTGTCTTCCCTCATCCGACGGTAGGGGAGATTATCAAAGAAGCCTTATGACCGGTCCGTGAAACGGCGCGGCGGCGGTTTTGTGCAAGGTGCTTGTGATGTTCTTCACGGGCACCTTGCGTTTTTGTCTTACCTGATGTTGTCTTTAACCTCCTTGAAGTTCTGCGAGCCGTTCTCCACGGCATTGACGTTCACGCTCTTTCCGCCGGAGAAGCGCCAGATGATCGATACGCCGAGGTTCTGCACGGACGTGGTATAGTCGTATGTCACCCTGCTGCCGCCGGCATGCCTGTCGTACTTGCGGCGGTCGCCGAGCGCGTTGAAGGTGAACGTCAGTTGCAGCTTGTCCTTGCACATGCTCTTGTATATCTGGCCGCCGACGTTGTATATCCCATGGTAGGTGCGGTCGTATGTCCTGTATGTCGGTTCGAGTATCAGGTTCAGCATGCCGCCCCAGCCGTGCGCGAAGTTGAGGCTGTTGTACATCGCGTAGTATTGCCGGAGCCTTGTCTTTCCGTAGCGGGTGCCGCCCAATGTCAGGTCCTCGGGATGGATCTCGAGGCGGCCCGAGAGCTTCATGTTCCACGGCTTTGCGGGGTTCCAGTTGATCTCGGCCCCCGCGCCGAACATGTTTTCCGCCGGGAGGTTCACGGGTGCCGTGTAGAACACGTCCGGGTCGGTGCCGTCCTGCATCGTCTCCCAGTAGATCGCGTCTTTCGAGTGGGCATAGACGGCCGTCAGGTTCAGGATGTTCCGGAACAGGGAGGCGCCGGCCATGAGCATGTCCGCCGTGGGCGCTTTCAGTTCGGGATTGCCCACCGTGTAATTGTAGGCGTCGCTCCAGCGGATGGTCGATGAGACGGCGGCGTATGGTATGTCGTCGAGCGTGCGCTTGTAGCTGAGCATCAAGGCGTGGTTGCCGTTCTTGTCGAGGGGCATCATCAGCTGGACGGTGGGGTTTATCCCCCATTGGGTGTCGGAAGACTTCTTCCCGTCATCCTTCGTCTCGTACTCGATCCGGTTCAGTTGCCAGTTCACCCCCGCGCTGTACCTGATTTTCCAGACCTGCCCCATCGCCGAGACATACGCCAGCGGGGTCAGGCCGCTCGTGCGCGTCGCCGCCAGGCTCGTCGGGAAGCGGTCCGAAGTGCCGCCGGTGCCGGCCGAGGGCGTGTAGTCGGAGGTGATGTACTGGACCGAAGCGCCGTATTTCCATACCAATTTCTGGCTGCGGGGGTCGGTGAGGTCCGCCGAGAGCTTGTACATGTCGAGCGAGGACTCGTCGTCTGACACGCTTGGGGCGTTGCCGCTGTACGAGTAATCGGAGTTGCTGTCCGACTGGCGGTTGAAGTAGTCGCCGACGATTTCCAGGGACGCGCCCCTGTTGCCGAGCTGCGCGGTGTATTTGAGCGTCGCCTCCTGGTCGAGGTAGCTGCTCTCGTCCTCTATCGCGGACCGCACGGCCTCCCTGCTCACGGAGGCGGAAGACGTGTTGAGCTTGTTTGTCGAGACGTAGTAGCTGCCCCCGACGGAACTCCGTCCGTTTATCTGCTGCGAGAGGCTCAGGCGGTTGTTGATGATGTGCCCCTTGTACTTCGTCTCCTCCTCGAGTTCCGTGCGCAGGTCCGTGCCTTGGTCCCACATCGCCTGTTCGGATTTCTCCTCCGGCCGGTTGAAGTTCAGGGAGAGGTTGTCGTAAAAGCTGAAGTCCTTGTGCCTGCCGTACAGGATGCCTCCCATGTTCTCGTTGCTGAAGCCGTAGGAGGGGTAGAGCGTCGCCCCGCCGGTCAGCGCGCCGTAATATCCGCCCTGCGGGGGCTGGCGCAAGGAGATCTCGATGGTGCCGCCCGTCATCGCGGCGTTCTGGTTGCTGCCCGCCAGGTAGTTGACCTTCACCTTGTCGATCATGTCGGCGGGGAGGTTCTTGAGTTCGTCGGGAGAGGCGAGCTTCACGCCGTCCACGTAGATCTCGCTCACCGGCAGCCCGTTGATCTTGTAGCTGCCGTCCTCGTTGCTCACCCCCGGGAGGAACGCCAGCGCGTCTGCCGACTGCTTGCCCTTGGCTATCCCGGCCGAGCGGAGGTTCACCGTGTACCCGCCCGCGTCGTGCCGGGTCCGCGAGGCGACGATGCTGACATCGCCGAGCATCGTCGCGTCTTCCTTCATCACGATGACCCCCGCGTCGCCCGCCTTGCAGGCCTTGCGGACGGTCCCGTACCCCACGTATGACACCAGCAGGGCATACTCGGCGCCCTCCTTTGCCGGAATGGCGAACGAGCCGTCGGCATCCGTGGCGACCCCGCCCACATAC
>CAYRFT010000201.1:0-4182 GCA_964423585.1 uncultured Parabacteroides sp.
AATAGAAACGGATGCGGTCGTCTTCCACGTCGGCCTTGTCCACCAAAGACTGGATGGCCTGGAAAGAGAACCGGTAGGCATTCGCGGCATCCAGCGAACGGACCGCCTCGGCCTCGTCGTACTCTTTGCCGTCGGCGTTTTCGGCAATCACCTTGAAGACATATACCCCGTTGTTTCCCTTCACCGGCGCGCTCAGCTCGTCTGTTTTGGCCATGGAAACCGCGGCGTTCATGTTCGGCTCCAAGCCTATCCCGGAGATGCGGCGCGTCCCGAAAGAAACGAATTTCACACTGTCAACGGAAGCGTTCATGGCCTGCGCGTAAGCATCCAGCGAAGTCAGGTTCTTGGCGGCCAGGTCGGCCACGATCTTGTCCCCTTTCTTTTGTGCGAGCAGTTCGGCCCTCAACGCCGGCGCGACGATTTCAATCGGGGTATAGCCCTTGGGGATGCTCCTCTCGATGGCCGCTATCACGAATTTGTCGTCGCATTCAAAAATCTCGGACACGCTTCCGTTGTCGTTCTGGAACGCCCAGCGGATGACGGGCCGGGAATTTTTAACCGAGCCCAACACCTGGTTGTCCGGGGTGACAGAGACATTTGAAATCACATTGTACCCTGCCGATCTGGCTGCCGTGTCCAATTTCGCGATGTCCCGGTTCTTGGAAATGAACTGGTTCAGTTCGTTGTAAATCTTGCTGTAGGTTTTTGAGCTTGGCGATACCGTCATGTCGATGTCCGCCACTTTGTACTTGGCAACGGCGGCCGTTTTCTCGGTCACTTTCACCAAATGCGTCCCGTACATGGACTTGACGACCGCTATCTGGTTTGCCGGGGTTGAAAAGACGGCGTTCTTGAACTCATCGTTGACCGCCTTCAAGGCCGTCGCTTCCGTGAACCAACCCAGTTCCCCTCCGTTCTCCGCAGCCTGGTCGGAAGAGAACTTCCTGGCCAGTTCGGCGAAGTCGGCTCCTCCTTTGATTTCGTTCACCAAACTGTCGGCCAGCTCCTTCGCCCTTTCTTCCGTCTGCCCGGCCAACATGATGTGGCTTACTTTCACCGAATCGGGAGCCGTCGTCTTGGCTATGAGCTTGAACATCCTGTATTTGTCGTTTTCAAACACCGGGCCATACACGGTTCCTGCTTCAGACGTGGTGACAAATTGTTTCAATTCAGGATCGAAGGCCTTGTCAGCAAAGAAAGCGTCCACGTAAGGCACTTCCGAGTTTTCATTGACAATATCCGCCACGTTCTCGCTCTCCGTGAATTCAGACTTCAACGCTTCGATATCCTGCTGGGCGTTATCATAATCTTCCTGGCTGGGGCGAATGTCCACCGACAGGTATTTGATAACCTTCGTTTCCTTCTGCTTGTATAATTCCTTGCGCTGGTTATAGAGTTTTTCAATCTCCCTCCTGCCCACTTCGATCGCGGAATCGGGTATCGTCGAATAAGATTGCATCACGTAGGCAATGTCGGCACTCTTCGCGTTCTCGTCGAAAGATTCTTTTGCATCCAGCTTGTTGGCTGAAACAGCCTTTGCCAGCAAGGTGGAGAACTTCTGTTCCAAGCGTTGGCGTTTGATGTTCTTTTCCCAGAACATCCAGAAATTGCGGGCCTTGACCAATTGGTCCTGCTGTTCGGCCGGCATGCTTTCAATATTGTCGTCCTCGATTGCCTTCAGGAAATTCAACAAGGCATTCCTGTCGAAAGCGCCCGTCTGGGGATTGGAAAACATCTGCATCTGCTGGATCATCGGGGAAATGTTTTCCCCCTGCACCATGTCAAACAACTCTTCCGGAGAAACTTCCATGCCGATTTTCCCGGTTTCTTCACCCAAGACGATGTCCTGCACCATGGCATCGAACACACTCTGGCGGATTTGGGCCAAATATTCTTCAGGCAAACTTGCAGATCCCGTCTGCATCTTATACATCTCGCCCATTTCATCCACACGGGATTGATAATCGTGAATGCTGATCACTTTCCCGTCAATTTTACCCACGCGCTCTTGTGCTTGTCTGAAATAGGTCGAACCCGAGCTCAAAAAATCGCCGATGATAAAAGAGAACAACGCCAATCCCACTATGAGGACCAGCAGTCCCGCTTTGCGTCTAATTTTTTCCAACGTAGCCATTTATCTTATTATTTTTAAAGTTTATATCTGCTTTTCCCGCATTTTCAATTTAAGCCACGAAGATACGAAAAAAAGGACATGCAACATCATTTTACTTCTTTTTTTCCAATATTGCCCTGTTTTTGTCCGGGTCCCTGCATGGCAATCGCCGGGACGGCATTCATTTCCTATCGGGGACTTTGCTATTAAAAAAGAATAAAATCAATCGTGCATATATGTCCATGAAATAAAAAAACGATTAACTTTGCCGCGTTTTCTACCGCCCGTGTGATGGGAAAATTAGAAAGCACGTGGAAAAACAATCTAATTTTGAGTAACACATTTAATTTGTAAAAATGAAAACATTTCAATTAGAAGGCAAGTCGAGGGAGATAGCTGCCCGTTCGGCCGACCAGAAGAGGGCTTTGAAAGCCTTGCGTAAAAACGATGAAATCCCTGCCGTCCTGTACGGAGGCGAGAAAGTAATCCACCTTTCAGTTACTAACAGCGCAGTTCGCAACTTGGTTTACACTCCGGAGATCTATGTGGTTGAATTGACAATTGACGGGGAAAAGAGGACCGTGGTCATGAAAGACATCCAGTTCCACCCGGTAACCGATGCCATCCTTCACATGGACTTTTTGGAAGTATGCGATACGAAACCAATCGTGATGGAAGTCCCGGTCGTTTTGGACGGTCACGCGGAAGGCGTCAAAGCCGGCGGCAAGCTCCAATTACAGATGAGAAAGCTGAAAGTGAAGGCTGTTTATACCAAGATTCCTGAAAAATTGGTTATCAACGTTGACCACTTGGGCTTGGGCAAGACCATGCAAGTAGGGGAACTCCATTTCGAAGGCTTGGAACTCATGAACGCCAAGAACGCTGTCGTTTGTAGCGTCCAGTTGACCCGTGCCGCTCGCGGTGTCCAGGCCCAGACCAAAGAATAATATGTAAACTTTATAAGATTAAGGGTTATATTCATAAGATTTGGCCGGGAAAGGGGTTTGTTCTTCGAATAAGCCCCTTTGTTTTTTTGCCTGGTTTCATTCATTAAAGCATATATGAAATATTTGATTGCCGGATTGGGGAACATCGGGACCGAATATTGGGGAACCCGTCATAATGTCGGATTCCGCGTTGTCAATCATTTGGTGGAACAGGCAGGCGTCTTTTTCACTGACGAGCGTTATGGTGCCATAGCCCGCATGCGGATCAAGAATCGCGAATTGGTCGTCTTGAAACCCAATACTTACATGAACCTGAGCGGTCATGCCGTCCGTTATTGGTTGCAGAAAGAAAACATCCCGGTCGAAAACCTGTTGGTCGTCGTGGATGACCTGTCCCTTCCTTTCAGCACGCTGCGGTTGAAGCCGAAAGGCAGCGATGCAGGTCACAACGGGCTGAAGAACATTGCCCTGGTGCTGGATACGGAAAACTATGCCCGCTTGCGATTCGGATTGGGAAACGACTTCCCAAGAGGCGGGCAAATCGATTTTGTGTTGGGGAAGTTCCTGCAAGAAGAACTCGATCAAATGCCCGGAATACTGGACCGTGCCACCGAAATCATCAAAAGTTTCTGTTTGGCAGGCATTCAATTAACGATGAATCAATTCAATAATAAATAAACGCAGGATGAACGAGGTTCGTATCGACAAATGGATGTGGGCGACGCGCATCTTCAAGACCAGAAGCATTGCGGCCGAAGCCTGCAAGAAAGGGCGGGTGATGGTTGGCGGGACCAGCGTCAAGCCGTCCAGGATGATTAAGGAGGGTGATGTCATCCAAGTGCGGAAGCCTCCCGTCACCTTTTCATTCAAGGTATTAAATCTGACCGAAAACCGGATGAGTGCCAAACTCGTCCCGCAGTTCATGGAAAACGTAACGCCGCCCGACCAATACGAAGTCTTGGAGATGAACCGCATTTCGGGGTTTGTCAATCGGGCGAAGGGTTTGGGAAGGCCCACAAAAAAAGACCGCCGCGAACTGGAACAGTTTACGGGGACGGATTTCCAGGAAGGCATCGATGATTTCGATTTTGACTTCGACCCGGACGATGAGGATTGAAATGG
>CAYRFT010000202.1:0-4173 GCA_964423585.1 uncultured Parabacteroides sp.
TCCGCCGCGCAAGGCAGTATGTCGGCCTGCCGTATGACTGGTCGTTCCTGCCGGACAACGGCAAGGTCTATTGCTCGGAGTTGATTTACGAAAGCTACCTCGACGGGGACGGCCGCCATATCTTCCGGGCAGCCCCCATGCGTTTCAGGGATGCCGATGGGAACATGCCCCGGTTCTGGACGGACTTGTTCGGTGGGTCGGAAGAATCCGTCCCCGAGGGAATCCTTGGGACGAACCCGAACGACCTCTCGAAAGATGAAATCCTCGAAGAGGTCCATCGTTACGGCAGGCCGTAAGCCCTGAAAAACCTCCTTGGCAGCCTGCAAAAGGCCGGGAAATATGAGAAGAAAATCTTGCCGGTGATGCCGGAAGCCTTTTCCGGCAACCCCAAGCCGGTCGGGAGCGTGAAAACGCCCGGCCGGCTTTTACTTATGTCGGTTGTTCCGCTGCTGCCCGCGTTGTTCGCGCTGCTGCTTCAATTGTTCCTGTTGGCGTTTCAGTTGTTCCTGCTGCATACGCTGCGCCTCTTCCAACCGCCTCATGAACCCCGATTTCTTCATCGGCTTGCGCTTGTTGGCTTCGAGCTTCGCCAGCAGTTTTTCTTCGTCGATGGTGTAGCGGAAGAACAAGGTCTGCGCGATTGTGATCAAGGTGGAGATGAAGTAGTAATAAGTCAGGCCGGAGGCGTAACTGTTGAATATGAACAAGAACATCAGCGGCATCAGATACATCATGGCCTTCATGCCCGGCATCTGCTGCTGCCCGGTGTTCGTCATTTCCATGTTGTATTTGGTATATACGATGTTGGTGATGGTCATCAGGAGGCAGAACAAGCTGACGTGGTTCCCGAAATAGGCCGAGATCAGCGGTATCTGGGCGTTCCAACTGATGACGGCATCGTAGGTTGACAGGTCGTGGGCCCAGAGGAAGCTCTCATGGCGCAATTCGATGGCCGACGGGAAGAACATGAACAAGGCGATCAGGACGGGCGACTGGAGCAATATCGGGACGCATCCGCTCATCGGGCTTGCACCGGCGCGGCTGTACAATTCCATGATCTGGCGCTGGCGTTCCATCGCCTGGTCCTGATTGGGATACTTGGCATTGATCTCTTCCACTTGCGGGCGGAGCACGCGCATCTTGGCCGAAGACATGTAGGATTTGTAGGTGAGCGGGAAGAGGATCAATTTGACGATGACGGTCAGCAGGAAGATCAGCCAGCCGTAGTTGCCGATGAATTTGCCGAGGAAATTGAACAGCGGGATGACGAAATACTGGTTCACCCAGCGGAAAATGCCCCAGCCCAACGGGACGAGTTTCTCCAGGCGCAGTTCCTGTCCCTCCGCCGACGTGTCGTTATACTCGTTCAGCAGCGAATACTTGTTGGGCAGGAAGAAATAGCGGAAATCCGTCGTTTGCCTGCCGTTCAGGTCAAAAGGAACGGAAGCCGTGGCATGGAAATTCTTCAGGTATTCGCCCGCCTCATACATCTTGGAGTCCATTTTGACCTCCTTGAAGCCGTCTTTGGCGGCCAGCACGGTGGAGAAGAACATGTCCTTGTAGCCGATCCATTGCAGGGTCTCGTCCAAGCTCTTGCTGTCGTTGCCGGCCTCTCTCAGGTTATCCACGTCGTCGTTCTCCGCCTTGTAATACAGGCCCACGTAGCGGTTCTCGAATTTCCGTCCTTTCTCCTGCTGCCGGATGTCCTGGGTCCACGCCACGCCCACCGTCTCGGTGGAAGGGGAGAGCACTCCGTTCAATCCGGTCCCCCTGACGGAGAAATCCATCTGGTAGTCGTTGGGATGCAGCGTGTAGATGAAGTCTATATGGCTGCCTTCGTCCAATTGCAGGCGCATCACCGCCGAATTCGGGTTCCCTCCTCCGACCGGAGCGAAGAACATGTCTTTGGTGTTGACCCGCCGGTTGGCTGCCGTCACGAACGAGAGGTCGAACACCGATTCGTCCTTGTCGAACAAGACCACCGGCTCCCCTTTGTAGTTGTCGAATTCTTTCAACGTGGCCGACATGACCCGTCCGCCTTTGGAACTTAACTTGACGGCTACCTTTTCGTTCTCGAGCGTGATGAATTCTTCCGTGCCCGTCATCGCTTTGGCGAAAGAGCCGAAGCTGTCGGCCAGGCGAGCCTCCCTCACGGAATCCGGGAGATTGCCCAAGCCCTCCGCCGGATCGGCTTCCTGCTTTTCCAAGGCCGCCTGCCGTTCCTGCTCGACCCGTGCGATGGAATCCTGATAACGGCGCTGTGCTTCGATTTGCCCGGGAGTGGGGCGGTTCAACCAACTGAATCCGAATATGACGATACCTATCAGGACGAACCCGATGATTGTGTTTTTATCCATGTGACATCAATTTTTCTTATTATCGATAGCTGCTTTCACAAAGCTCATGAAGAGGGGATTCGGATTGACTACCGTGCTGTTGTATTCCGGGTGGTATTGGACCCCGACAAACCATTTCAGGTCGGGAATCTCGACGACTTCCACCAGATTGGTTTCCGGGTTTTCACCCGTGCATTTCATGCCGGCTTCTTCAAACCGTGCCTTGTATTCATTATTGAATTCAAAACGGTGGCGATGGCGTTCCTGTATATGCTCTTTCCCGTAGGAACCATATACTTTGGAATCTTTTTTCAACGTGCAGTCGTATGCGCCCAAACGCATGGACCCTCCCATGTTGGTCACGTTCTTTTGTTCTTCCATCAGGTCGATGACTTTATGCGTGGTGTTTGGCTCCATCTCTGTGGAATTCGCGTCTTTGAAGCCCAATACGTCGCGGGCAAATTCAATCACCATGCATTGCATGCCCAGGCAAATGCCCAGGCAGGGAATGTCATTCTCGCGGGCATATCTGATGGCGGCGAACTTCCCTTCGATTCCGCGTTGGCCGAACCCGGGGGCGATCAGGATTCCATCCATGCCTTTCAGTTGCTCCGCCACGTTGTTTTCATTCAGCTTTTCGGAGTGGAACAGATGCAAGTCCAGTTTGCGGTCGTTGTAGATGGCAGCCTGCAGCAATGATTCGTCGATTGACTTATAGGCATCCTGCAATTCCACGTATTTGCCGACCAGCCCGATCTTCACGCTTTCTGTCGCCGCCCGCTTTTTGGCCAGGAACTGCCTCCAGGGTTTCAGCTCCGGGGTAGGGCCGACTTCCAGACCGGTCTTGCGCAAAACGATTTCGTCCATTTTCTGCCGTTGCAGCACCAAGGGGACTTCATAGATGGTGGGGACGTCGATGGACTGGATAACGGCTTCCTCCGTCACGTTGCAGAACAAGGCGACCTTGCGCAACAAGTTGCTCGTCAGTTCGTGTTCCGTCCGCAAGACCAGGATGTCGGGCTGGATGCCCAAGGCCTGCAATTCTTTCACGGAATGCTGGGTGGGCTTGGTCTTGTACTCCTTGGCCGCGGCGATATAGGGGACGTATGTGAGATGCACGCAGATGCAGTTCTTGCCCAGTTCCCATTTCAACTGCCTCACGCTTTCAATGAAAGGCAGGGATTCGATGTCGCCGACGGTCCCTCCGATTTCGGTAATGACGAAGTCGAACTTGTACTTGTTCCCCAACAATTTGACATTGCGCTTGATTTCGTCGGTGATATGGGGGACCACCTGTACCGTTCTTCCCAAATAATCCCCTTTCCGCTCCTTGTTGATGACACTCTGGTAAATGCGCCCCGTGGTGATGTTGTTGGCGCGTGTCGTCTGGACGTTCAGGAAACGCTCATAGTGCCCCAAGTCCAAATCCGCCTCATGTCCATCCACGGTCACATAGCATTCGCCGTGCTCGTAAGGATTCAATGTCCCCGGATCGATGTTGATATACGGGTCGAACTTCTGGATAGTCACCTTATAACCTCTTGCTTGAAGCAACTTCCCCAACGAGGCGGAGATGATTCCCTTTCCTAAAGATGAGACTACGCCTCCCGTCACAAAAATGTACTTTGTACCAGCCACGATAGTAATTTTTTAGTTCTCTTTCAATGATAATCGTTTTCGCTCTGCAATAAATTCCTCCCATTTGCCGCCTTTTTCGTAGTCCTGAAAGAAATTTGCCTGCATCGAGAGGGCAAAGTTAGTATTTTATCCTGTTCTTACAAAAAGAAGACATGATTGTCGGGGCGGCAAAGCCTCCGGCAGGCAGCGCGGAGGCCGT
>CAYRFT010000203.1:0-4155 GCA_964423585.1 uncultured Parabacteroides sp.
AGCACTGTCGGAGGCTTTGCCCCGGCCTCCTCCGCAAAATTCAAAACAGATACGGGGGCGAACCAAATAAAATCGCTACTTTTGCACCGCAAATAAAGATAATCGCTAAAGGTTTGACCATATATGGAATATAATTTCAGAGACATCGAAAAGAAATGGCACGAATATTGGATTGCCAACAAGGTCTATCAGGTGGAAAAGAACGAAAAGCCCAAGTATTACGTGCTGGACATGTTCCCGTACCCGTCGGGGGCCGGGCTGCACGTGGGGCATCCGCTCGGTTACATCGCATCCGACATTTATTCCCGCTATAAGAGATTGTGCGGCTTCAACGTGCTGCACCCGATGGGCTATGACGCCTACGGGCTGCCCGCCGAACAATATGCCATCCAGACCGGGCAGCACCCGGCGGTCACGACGGTCAACAACATCAACCGCTACCGGGAACAGTTGGACAAAATAGGCTTCTCTTTCGACTGGAATCGCGAAGTCCGCACTTGCGACCCGAAATATTACCGCTGGACGCAGTGGGCATTCCAGCAGATGTTCGACAGCTTCTATTGCAACAAGTGCCGGAAAGCCCGGCCTATCGGCGAGCTGGTCGCCCGGTTTGAAGAAAAAGGAACGGAAGGCCTGGACGCGGCCTGCAGCGAAGAGCTGAGCTTCACGGCCGAGGAATGGAAAGCCAAGGGCGAAAAGGAACGGCAGGAGATACTGATGAACTACCGGATCGCTTACCTGGGCGAGACCATGGTGAACTGGTGCCCGCAGATGGGGACGGTACTGGCAAACGACGAGGTGGTCGATGGCGTTTCGGAACGCGGCGGCTATCCGGTTGTCCAGAAGAAGATGCGCCAGTGGTGCCTGCGCGTCTCCGCCTACGCGCAACGCCTGCTTGACGGGCTGGAGACGGTTGACTGGACCGACTCGCTGAAGGAGACCCAGCGCAACTGGATAGGCCGCTCGGAAGGAGCCGAAGTGCGCTTCAAGGTCAAGGGCCGGGACCTGGAGTTCACGATCTTCACCACCCGCGCCGACACGATGTTCGGCGTCACCTTCATGGTGCTGGCCCCCGAAAGCGAACTGGTCCCCTTGCTGACAACCGACGCGCAGAAAGCCGACGTGGAGGCATACCTCGACCGGACGAAGAAACGCACCGAGCGCGAACGAATCGCCGACCGCCGGGTGACCGGCGTATTCAGCGGCTCCTATGCGGTCAACCCGTTTACCGGCGAAGCCGTCCCCGTATGGATCAGCGATTACGTGCTGGCCGGTTACGGGACGGGAGCCATCATGGCCGTCCCCGCGCACGACAGCCGCGACTACGCATTCGCCCGGCATTTCAACCTGCCGGTCATCCCGTTGGTCGAAGGCTGCGACGTAAGCGAGGAAAGCTTCGATGCCAAGGAAGGCATCGTCTGCAACTCCCCGAGGGCGGATGCCGTCCCTTACTGCGGCCTTGTCTTGAACGGCATGACCGTCAAGGAAGCCATCGCCGCCACCAAGAAGTATGTGGAGGAGCACCGGCTGGGGCGGGTGAAGGTAAACTTCCGCCTGCGCGATGCCATCTTCTCCCGCCAGCGTTATTGGGGCGAACCTTTCCCGGTGTATTACAAAGACGGCATGCCGTATATGATCGATGCCGACAAGCTGCCCCTTGAACTGCCTGAAGTGGCGAAGTTCCTGCCTACCGAAAGCGGCGAGCCCCCGCTGGGCCATGCCACCAAATGGGCCTGGTCGGTAGAAAAAGGCGAGGTCGTCGATAATTCCCTGATCGACGGGAAGACGGTATTCCCGCTGGAATTGAACACCATGCCGGGATTCGCCGGGTCAAGCGCCTATTACTTGCGCTACATGGACCCGCACAACGACACGGCCCTCGTGTCCGAAGAAGCGGACGAATACTGGAAGAACGTCGATTTGTACGTGGGAGGGACAGAGCATGCCACCGGCCACCTGATTTATTCCCGCTTCTGGAACAAGTTCCTGCACGACCTGGGCGTCAGCGTGACGGAAGAGCCGTTCCAGAAGCTGATCAACCAGGGCATGATACAGGGGCGTTCCAACTTCGTCTATCGCATCAAGGATACCAACACATTCGTCTCGGCAGGCTTGAAGGGGCAATACGACGTGACCCCGCTCCACGTGGACGTGAATATCGTATCCAACGACATTTTGGACATAGAAGCCTTCAGGAAATGGAGGCCGGAATACGAGACCGCCGAATTCATCCTGGAAGACGGCAAGTATGTCTGCGGATGGGCGGTCGAGAAGATGTCGAAATCCATGTTCAACGTGGTCAATCCCGATGTGGTCGTCGAGAAATACGGGGCCGACACCCTGCGCCTGTATGAAATGTTCCTGGGTCCCATCGAACAGTCGAAGCCCTGGGACACGAACGGCATCGACGGCGTGCACCGCTTCCTGAAGAAACTCTGGGGGCTGTTCCACAACGGCAAGCCAAGCGACGCCGAGCCGAAGGCGGAAGAACTGAAGGCGCTCCACAAGCTGATCAAGAAAGCGACGTATGACATCGAGCACTTCTCCTATAACACCTCGATCAGCGCCTTCATGATTTGCGTCAACGAACTGAACGCCCTGAAATGCGACAAGCGCGCCGTCCTGGAACCGCTGGCGGTCCTGCTGGCCCCGTTCGCCCCGCACATGGCGGAAGAACTGTGGCACGGGCTGGGGCACGGCACGACCGTATGCGATGCCCGGTGGCCCGCCTGCAACGAAGCCTATCTGGTGGAAGACACGGCGGTCTATGCCGTCTCCTTCAACGGGAAAGTCCGCTTCAACCTGGAACTGCCGGCCGGCATGGCGGGAGAAGACGTGGAAAAGGCGGCCTTGAACCACGAAAATTCCGCCAGGTGGCTGGAAGGAAAGTCGGTGAAGAAGATCATCGTCGTCCCGAAGAAGATTGTCAATATCGTGGTCGGATAAAATGAACAAATAATGCCAATGAACCTCAAATCCAACAAATATTTCTTCGAGATGCAGGATTACCTGATGATCCTGCTGGGGACCCTGATCTATGGCTTCGGCTTCAACGGGTTCATCCTTTCCAACGAAATCATCACGGGAGGGCTGAGCGGCATTTGCGCCTTGGTTTACTTTGCCACCGGGCAGCTCATCCCGGTGTCTGCCTCTTATTTCGTCATCAACATCATCCTGCTGGCCATCGCCCTGAAAATACTGGGGCTGAAATTCCTGCTCAAGACCATCTTCGGCGTGTTCACCCTGTCGGCCTCCCTGTCGCTTTTCGAGACATTGCTCCCCGAACCGATCATCAAGAACGAGCCCTTCATGTCGATCATCATCGGGGCCTGCCTGTGCGGGGCGGGGCTGGGACTGGTCTTCTCGGCCAACGGGAGCACCGGCGGCACAGACATCATCGGGGCCATCGTCAACAAGTACAGGGACATATCCATCGGGCGGGCCCTGCTGTTCTGCGACTTTTTCATCATCGGCTCCTCGTATTTCCTGTTCCACGACGTGGAAAAAATCGTGTTCGGCTTTGTGGAAATGGTCATCAGCAACTATTTGCTGGACCGGGTCATGAACGGCAACCGCCAGTCCGTCCAATTCTTGATCTTCTCGCAGAAGCACGACGAGATTGTGAGCCGGATCCTGCACGACATAGGGCGCGGCTGCACGATTTTAGACGGGACGGGAGGCTATTCGAAGCAGACGGTCAAGGTTGTCGTCCTTTTGGCCAAGAAATCCGAATCCGCCGCCATCTTCCGGCTGGTGAAGAGCATCGACCACAATGCCTTCATCTCGCAGAGCATCGTCAGGGGCGTCTATGGCGAGGGGTTTGAGCCGATCAAAGCCTGAAAGGCGGCCCTTTTGCCGGAGTTTTTTCGTGGAGGCATCTTTCATGGGACGATGAAAGGTGCCTTCACTGCATGCGGGAGGGGAAAAAAGCCCGCCGCAGGCATGTTTCGAGGGGTAGGACATGCAAAATCCAGGTGGCGACGGCAGTTTTTTCTGAAAAATCCCCTTGCGCACACCACGCAGATAGTTTTTTTAACAATCATTCTTAAATAGTACACCTTTACGAAATCCAAGAAATAAACGAGTGGGATTTGGGGACAGATGAATGAAATAATCCGCAGCCTGCAAACCAAACAGGGCAACAAAGTACTGTTC
>CAYRFT010000204.1:0-4141 GCA_964423585.1 uncultured Parabacteroides sp.
TTTTTCCTTTTATTTTGGAATATCACGATATTATTGCCGTTATTTTTATACATTTGCGTACCGACGACGAAGGAAATGTTTCATTCATAAAAATAATTCACTATGTTAAACGCGAAAGACTTGGAGCAATTATCTGGAAAAGGTATTTCACAAGAGCAAATCGAAGAGCAGTTGACCTGTTTTGAAAAAGGATTTCCCTTCCTTGAAATAGAGGCCTCGGCTTCCGTTGAAAAAGGGATAAAGGTGATTCCGGCGGCATCCCGCCCGGCTTACATGGATGCCTGGGATGCTTATCTGACGAAGGGCAGGCGTATCCTGAAGTTCGTCCCGGCATCGGGTGCCGCCAGCCGCATGTTCAAGGACCTGTTCGGGTTCCTTTCGGCCGGGTACGATGTCCCCACGACCGGATTCGAGAAGAAGTTCTTTGCCGATATCCGCAAGTTCGCATTCTACAAGGCATTGGACCAGAAATGCCGGGAGAATACGGGGAAGGATATTCCGGCTTTGGTCGCCTCGGGCGAATATAAGAAGGTAGTCGCGAACCTGCTGGAAAAGGACGGGCTGAATTACGGGGCTTTGCCTAAAGGCCTGCTGCTGTTCCATACTTATCCCGATACATTCCGCACGGCCATGGAAGAGCATTTGGCCGAAGGTGCCATGTATGCCAAGAATAACGCGGGCGAGGTGAATATCCATTTCACGGTCTCCCCGGAGCATCGGGCTTTGTTTGAGAAGCTGGTCGCCGAGAAGAAGGATGCGTATGAGGATAGGTTCTCCGTGAAATATGACATCTCCTTCAGCGTGCAGAAGCCGGCCACGGATACGATTGCCGTCAACATGGATAACACGCCGTTCCGGGACAAGGACGGCAGGTTGTTGTTCCGTCCGGGCGGCCACGGCGCATTGATCGAGAACCTGAACGACGTGGATGCCGATGTGGTCTTTGTCAAGAACATCGACAATGTGGTTCCCGACAGCTTCAAGTCGGCGACCATTATCTATAAGAAGTTGATTGCGGGTGTTCTGGTCAGCTTGCAGGCGAAGATATTCAAATACCTGGAGCGGATCGATACCGGCAAATATACGCATGAGCAGGTCGAAGAGATGATTCACTTCCTGCAACATGATTTGTGCGTCCGGAAGTCGGACATCAAGCTGATGGAGGATGCCGAACTGATTCTTTATATCAAGAACAAGCTGAACCGCCCGTTGCGTGTCTGCGGCATGGTGAAGAACGTAGGGGAGCCGGGGGGCGGCCCGTTCTTGGCCGTTAATCCGGACGGCTCCGTCTCTTTGCAGATATTGGAGAGCTCGCAGATTGACATGGGCAATCCGGCCAAGAAGGCATTGTTCGAGAAGGGAACCCACTTTAATCCGGTTGATTTGGTTTGTGCCGTAAAGAATTATAAAGGGGAGAAGTTCAATTTGCCGGATTATGTGGATAAGAATACCGGCTTTATTTCCTGCAAGAGCAAAGACGGGAAAGAATTGAAGGCCCTTGAACTGCCCGGCCTTTGGAATGGTGCCATGAGCGACTGGAATACGGTCTTCGTGGAAGTCCCGATCGAGACATTTAATCCGGTGAAGACTGTGAACGATTTGCTTCGCGGCGAACATCAATAGTCCCGTTGTCGTTGGGGAAATGATTGCCATAGCGGATAGCGGTTCGACCAAGACGGAATGGTGCTTGGTGGATGAGAGGGGGCGGATTCATTCCCGGTGCTTTACGCCGGGAATGAATCCTTATTTCCAGTCGGAAGGGAACATGGCTGAAACGGTGCGGCAGGTTTTGTATCCTCAATGGGAGGGTTATTCCGTGGATGCCGTTTATTTTTATGGGGCGGGCTGTGCCTTCCCCGAGAAGAATGCCTTGGTGGAAAAGGCGATCCGTTCCTGCTGGCCTGTCCCGGTGGAGGTGAACAGCGATTTGATGGCGGCCGCCCGTGCCTTGTGCGGGACGGAAACGGGCATTGCCTGTATTTTGGGGACAGGGGCAAACTCTTGCCTTTACGACGGCAGGGAGGTGAAGGAACAGGTCTCTCCTTTGGGATTCATTTTGGGGGATGAAGGGAGCGGAGCCGTTTTGGGACGGACGTTGGTCGGGGATTGCCTGAAGCGGCAACTGCCGGATTCGCTCTGCCGGGAATTCATGGAGACGTACCGGCTTACACCGGCTTCGGTTTTGGAGCATGTGTACAAGATGCCTTTCCCGAACCGCTACCTGGCGGGGTTTGTCCCTTTCTTGAAAGAGCATCTGGATGCAGAGCCTGTTTACCGGCTGGTTTATCGCGGCTTTGAAGACTTCATCCGGCGGAATGTCATGCAATATACCGGCTACGACCGTCATCCGGTTCATTTTGCAGGCTCGGTGGCTTTTGGTTTCCGGCAGGTGCTGCGGCAGGTCATCGGGCAATATGGGCTGTCGCCGGGCAAGATTGAGAAAGCTCCTATGGACGGCCTGGTTGCATATCATAATAAGGAAAGGGGATGCCCTGCCTGCGATGCGGCTGGTTCTTCCCGGCGGGAGAGGGGCGTTTAGGTCAGTGATATTTTGTATATTTGCGCGTTAAAATCATAATGAAATGAGTTTCTTGTCAAAATTATTCAAGAAGGACACACCGGGAACATCCGAAAAGGCGGCGAAGGGTTCTGTTGAAGAGTTCGTTTCGTTGATCCGTGTTTACTATCAGGCCGTCATGGCCGTCAATCTGGGAGTGACGAACCTGAACATGCTTCCTGACATGGCATTGTTCAAGCGTATGCTGAAGATTCCGACCCAGAATAATAAGCTGGGCGTTGCGGAGAAGGCGCGTGTCCGTAAGGTCTTGATGCAGGACTACGGGCTGAAGGAGGCTTTCTTCAAGGAGATGGATTCGTCGGTGAGGAAATGTTGCAAGACGCAGACCGACATCAGGTCCTACTTCTTCATGTTCCAGGGCTTCAGCAGTGACTTGTTCAGCTTGCTCGGCAACCTGATGCAATGGAAGTTCCGCCTGGCTCTCTTGTTGAAGAAGATGCTTTATGCACAGACCGTAAGGACCGTGCATGAAATCATGACCCGCTCGGAGTGGAGCGATGTCGGCGTGCAGAAGGCGGCGTGGAGCGTCCGCAAGTATGCCAAGTCCTTGGGGTATTCGGAACAATGGGTGACGGATTTCGTCTATAACGTGGTCCTGTGGGCTCGCGAGGACCAGAAGAAAATGGCGAAAGAGGGGAAGAAAGGCGCATGAATGAAGCCGTGGCGGAGAAACATCCGTGGGGTTTCTTTCTGTCGGAAAATACGCGGTTGCTGATGTTGGGGAGCTTTCCTCCGCCCCGGCAACGCTGGTCCATGGATTTCTACTATCCGAACATACAAAACGACATGTGGAGGATCCTTGGGCTTTTGTTTTATGCGGACAAGGACTTCTTCTTGGAGACGCCCCGGCGCTTCGATGAAAGGAAATGCAGGGCTTTCTGCCGGGAAAAAGGCCTGGGGATGGGCGATGCCTGCGTGGAGGTAGTCCGTCGGAAAGGCAATGCTTCGGACAAGTTCCTGGAGGTGGTGCGCCCGATTGATTTGGGACGGGTGCTGGCTGCAATCCCGCAGTGCCGCTCCATCGCGGTTACTGGCCAGAAGGCGATGGATACGCTCTTGGCGGCCTTGTCGTCGCTTGTGCCGGTGGAAGAACCGGCGGTCGGGGCGTCCTCTCCTTTTGTCTGGCAGGGGAGGGACATGAGGCTGTTCCGCATGCCTTCTTCTTCGCGGGCCTATCCGAAACCGTTGCCGGAAAAGGCGGCCGTTTACCGGAAAATGTTTGAATCGGTAGGCTTGTTGCGGGCAGGCTGAAATTTTCCGCCAAATTTTTTCATCGAATCGTTTGCCAGTTTAAAATAAAGTCGCACCTTTGCAACCGCAATCGGGAACATTGCTGCCGCGGCCGCGGCGATTGCAAAGCATTAAAAAACGGGATGTAGCACAGTTGGCTAGCGCGCCACGTTCGGGACGTGGAGGTCGGAAGTTCGAGTCTTCTCATCCCGACTCGTTGAAGAGGCCGGGAGGCCTCTTTTCGAAAACAATCCGACCGTATATCATACAACATTGTAAATTCTGGTAACTTTTGTGTTGAGGAGGATGGCTGAAAAGGTCATCCTCCTTTTG
>CAYRFT010000205.1:0-4133 GCA_964423585.1 uncultured Parabacteroides sp.
GTATCTTTGCCTCTATAAAATAGAGGGATGATGAATGGCAAGGCAATAAATGTCAAAGGACGGCTTCTTTCGTTGGACGAACCGCAGGTGATGGGCATTTTGAACGTCACGCCCGATTCTTTTTACGCCGGAAGCCGGAAACAAACGGAAGCCGCCGTCGCCGATCGGATTGAAACGATATTGCGCGAAGGCGCTTCGATTGTCGATGTCGGTGGGTATTCTTCCCGCCCGGACGCTCCCGAAGTGCCGGCAACGGAAGAAATGCGGCGGTTGGAAATGGCGTTGCGGCAGCTTCGGCGGCATTATCCGGATGTAATTGTTTCGGTCGATACTTTCCGTGCCTCTGTCGCCAGGGAGTGCGTGGAAGAGTATGGCGTGGCGATGATCAATGACATTTCGGCCGGGGAATTGGACGGGCGGATGTTTGAAACCGTTGCCCGGTTGCGCGTTCCTTATATAATGATGCACATGCGCGGCACGCCGCAAACGATGCAACGGCAAACCGTCTATGAGGATGTGACGGCCGATTTGCTGAAATACTTTTCCCAAAAGACGGAGCGGTTGTTCCGTCTGGGAGTGAATGATGTCATTCTTGACCCCGGATTCGGTTTCAGCAAGACGTTGGATCAGAATTACGAACTGATGAGGCATCTGGGTGATTTCAGGATATTCGGCCTGCCGTTGCTGGTCGGTGTCTCCAGGAAGAGCATGATCTATAAACTGCTGGAGACGACACCGGAGGAAAGTTTGAACGGGACTACGGCCTTGCATGCCTATGCCTTGTTGCATGGCGCGGACATTCTGCGCGTGCACGATGTCCGGGCCGCGAAGGAAGCAATCCGGATTGTTCAGCAATTGAAAGGATAAAAACGAAAAGAGTTTTATATGTGGATGCATTTGAGTATAAAAGATCTGATTGATATCTTCCTGGTGGCCGTCTTTTTGTATCAGACGTACAAGGTCATGAAGAGTTCGGGCACATTGGCAATCTTCAGTGGTGTCGTATCGTTCGTCATCGTGTGGATTCTGGTGTCTCAGATTCTGGAGATGCGTTTGCTGGGCGCAATCATGGATAAAATGATCAGCGTGGGTGCCATTGTGCTGATTATTTTGTTTCAGGATGAGATCCGCCGTTTCCTGTTGGCCTTGGGCTCGCATAAGGGCTGGAAATTCTTGAGCAAACACTTCGGGAAACATCGGGAGAACGGGAAGAATGAGCCCAGCTTTGTCGCCCCGGTCGTGTTGGCGTGCATGAACATGGCCAAGAAAAAGACGGGCGCGCTGATCTGCATCGAGCAAGATGTGGACTTGACGGTTTACGAACATACGGGAGAAATGTTCAATGCCGATGTCAATGCCCGGTTGATAGAAAATATCTTTTTTAAGAACAGTCCGCTGCACGATGGTGCCATGATTATTGCAAAGAACCGCATCCGTGCGGCAGGATGTATTCTGCCGGTGGCGCAAACGGCCAATTTGCCCAAGGAAATGGGCTTGCGGCATCGTTCCGGCTTGGGCATGTCTTTTGAGACGGACGCTTTGGTAATCATCGTTTCGGAAGAAAGGGGAAAGATTTCGGTGGCCCATAACGGCAATCTGGGCGTGAACATTTCAGGCGAAGAATTGCAACAGATCTTATGTGGCGAGCGGCAAGTGGCAAACTACTGTTAAAAGATTTGAAAGCAGCCGGGCCGTCTTAAAAATATTGGTTGTTTCCGTTAACTCTGTAGGGCATTTTGCCTACTTTTGTGAATCGGGATAAAGACAATTATCACAATTATCAAATAACTATAAAATCATCTGCGATGGACTTAATGCAAAGAATTATTGCGCATGCTAAAGCAAACAAGCAGCGCATCGTTCTTCCCGAAGGAACTGAGGAAAGAACATTAAAGGCTGCCGACCGTCTATTGGCCGACGAAGTTGCTGACATTATTTTGATTGGCGATCCTTCCGAAATTCATGAACTGGCTGCAGAATTCGGACTGGCTCATGTTCAAGAGGCAAAGATCGTAGATCCGAAGAACCATGAAAAGAAGGCTGCTTATGCAGATTTATTGTTCCAATTGCGCCAGAAAAAAGGAATGACCCCGGAAAAGGCGGCTGTCTTGGTAGAAGATCCTTTGTTCTTGGCTTGCCTGATGATCAAGGCGGGCGATGCCGATGGCGAGATTGCCGGGGCAATGAATACGACGGGGAACGTATTGCGTCCTGCATTGCAGATTATCAAAACCGCCCCGGGCATGAGTTGCGTGTCGGGTGCTTTTTTGATGTTTACAAAGGCTTCCCAGTATGGAGAGGACGGCTTGTTCGTATTTGCAGATTGCGCCGTCATGCCGAATCCGAATGCCCAGGAATTGGCCAGTATTATTGTTGAAACAGCCCAGACGGCCCGTCACATCGCCGGCATCGAGCCTCGTGTGGCCGCGTTGAGTTTCTCCACGAAAGGCAGTGCTTCCCACGAAATGGTGGACAAAGTGGTCGAGGCGGTTCGTTTGGCCAAGGAAGCGGCTCCTGGTTTGAAAATCGACGGCGAGCTGCAGGCGGATGCCGCCTTGGTTGAAAAGGTGGCTGCGCAGAAGGCCCCGGGCAGCGAGATCGCCGGCAAGGCCAATGTATTGGTGTTCCCGTCTCTGGATGCCGGGAATATTGCTTACAAGTTGGTACAGCGTCTGGGTGGCGCCGAGGCGATCGGCCCCATCCTGCAAGGCATGGCCGCGCCGGTCAACGACCTGTCGCGCGGATGTTCGGTGGATGATGTGTACAAGATGGTGGCCATTGCTTGCAACCAGTCGATTGCCCTGAAAGCCGCAAAGTGATTATTAACCGCGTAAAACATGATTGGCATGAAGATATTGGTATTGAATTGCGGCAGCAGCTCCATCAAGTACAAATTGTTTGATATGGCTTCGGGTCATGTAATGGCCCAAGGCGGCATTGAAAAGGTCGGTTTGCCGGGCGCTTTCCTGAAGCTGACCGGCAAGGACGGCAAAAAGGTCATCCTGGAAAAAGATATTCCGGAACATCAGGCAGGCATTGAATTTATCTTGAGTGTATTGACGGACGACACGTATGGTTGCATCAAGGATTATAAGGAAATCGACGCGGTAGGCCATCGTGTCGTGCATGGCGGAGACAAATTTGCATCCAGCGTTTTGTTGACGAAGGAAGTATTGGACAAGATCGTTGAGTGTTCCGATTTGGCCCCGTTGCATAATCCGGCCAACTTGAAAGGCATTGTTGCCATGGAGGCGTTGATTCCGGGCATTCGCCAGGTAAGCGTGTTCGATACGGCTTTCCATCAGACGATGCCGCCGAAGGCTTATATGTATGGCTTGCCTTATGAGTTGTATCAGAAATACGGTGTCCGCCGTTATGGCTTCCACGGGACGAGCCACCGCTATGTCTCCCGGCGTGCTTGCGAAATCTTGGGCGTGAAATATGAAGAACAGAAAATCATCACCGCCCATGTGGGCAACGGCGGCTCCATTGCCGCTATCATGAAGGGCAAATGCGTGGATACGTCCATGGGATTGACCCCTACCGAAGGCCTGCTGATGGGAACCCGTTGCGGCGACATTGACCCGGGCGCCATCCCGTTCATCATGGAGAAAGAAGGATTGGACGCTGCCGGTTTGTCCGACTTGTTCAACAAGAAGAGCGGCATTGCCGGACTGGTGGGCGGTTCTTCGGATATGCGTGATTTGGGGGCTTCCGTGGCGAAAGGCGACAAACGGGCCATCATGACGCTGGACGTTTATAATTACCGTATCAAGAAATATGTCGGCGCTTATGCCGCTGCCATGAATGGTTGCGATATCTTGGTCTGGACAGGCGGGGTGGGCGAGAACCAGTGGGAGACTCGTCTGGCCGTTTGCGAGGATATGGAATACATGGGCATGAAGATCGATGTGGAGAAGAATCATGGCTTGCGTGGCGAGGAAATGGTCATCAGCACGCCGGATAGCAAAGTGACGGTGATGGTGGTCCCGACGGACGAGGAGTATATGATTGCTTCGGATACGTTGGAAATATTGAATGACGGCAAGGGCTCGGTTTAAACGGGCCACATGGCAAAACTTCCAAGGCGGCGGATGAAGAATCCTGCCGCCTGTTTTATTTTGTTTCTGAAT
>CAYRFT010000206.1:0-4119 GCA_964423585.1 uncultured Parabacteroides sp.
TAGCCGCCGGCAAGTATCTGGTTATCCTGAACGACATCGACGGCTATTATCATTTCTTCAACGTTGAGTGATGAGGAGGAACATGAATATGAAGTTTCTGGCATTTTATGCGTGTGCCGCCCTTGCCCTGTTCGCATGCGGCAGCAATAATGAGACCGATTCCAATGCTGGTGGCTCTCCCGAAGGGGAGGAGCCGCCTGTTGCGGATTTCGTCAAGGGAGCGGACATAGGCTGGTGTACCGAATACGAGTCCCTGGGGTATGGCTTTTACAATGCCGAAGGCGAAAAGCGCGAGTGCACGGCCCTGATGAAGGAACTCGGGCTCGATGCTATTCGCATCAGGGTATGGGTTGACCCCAAAGAACACGGTGACTGGTGCAACACGGCCGACGTGGTAGTGAAGGCGCAAAGGGCGAAAGCGCTGGGCATGGACGTGATGATTGATTTCCATTACAGCGACTGGTGGGCGGATCCCGGCAAGCAATACAAGCCTGCCGCGTGGGTCGGCAAGAATTTAGCGGACTTGAAGGAGGCGATTCGTGAACATACGGTGGGCGTGCTCCAGGCGTTGAAGGAAGCCGGTGTCATGCCCCGATGGGTGCAGGTGGGCAATGAAATCCGTCCGGGCATGCTGTGGGACGAGGACAAGGCTCTGAGCGGAGCTTCGTGGGACATCACGGAGGACGGTGTCGTGAAGTATCCTGGGAACTGGGAAAATCTCGGTGCTTTCATCGCTACCGGGTACGATGCGGTGAAGTCTGTCTGCCCCGATGCCATCGTCATCGTCCATCTCGACAACGGATGGGACAACGGCACGTACACATGGTTCTTCGACGAGCTGAAGAAGAACGGCGGCAAGTGGGACATGATAGGCATGTCGATCTATCCTTATTGGACGATGCAGGACAAGAAGGAATACACGGCGGAAAGGACCATCACCGAATGTATAGCCAACATCAACAGCGTGAGCCGGAAATACGACTGCGACGTGATGGTGGTGGAGACCGGCATGGAATGCGCCGACGACAACGGAAAGCTGGCGAGTGCCTCCGTGCTGGAGGAAGGGAAACGTCTGCTGGCCCTTCTCCTCAAGGAGTGCAGGGACAATACCGAAGGACGCTGCAAGGGCGTGTTCTACTGGGAGCCGGAATGCAAGCCGAGCCAGTACCGGCTGGGGGCGTTTACCGAAGACGGCCGCCCCACCGTGATAATGGATGCCTTTAAATGACGCGGAGTGCGGTGATCAGGATTCGTTGCCGTCCGAAGCAGGAAACGAAGCCCGTTGGCAGCAAGCCGGCGGGCTTCGTGTTTGCTTGTCTTTCCCAGTCCAAAGGACGCGCTTCCGTTATTTTTTTGTTTTTCTCCCTTTGCGGATTTCATTATCGGCATGGATATTTGAAGTCTCGATAGAAGTCCATATATTTGCCCTGTAAATCCGTTCATATATAATGATTATGAAGAAAGCAGTATGCCTATGGGCTTTATTAGTATGGTTTTGCCCTGCCGTCGGCATGGCGCAGGGGTTGCATTTCGGGTTGAAAGCCGGCGTTCTCGGCAACAAGGCGGACGTGCACGGCGTGAGCAGCCAGTTCAAGGTGGAGAACATGACCGGCTTCCAGGTGGGTCCCATGGTGCAATACCAGACCGGGTTCTACGGCCTGGCCTTGGATTTTTCGCTGCTGTATGTGCAGCGCGGCGCGAAGCTGACATATACTCCCGACGATCGCAATGCTGATATAGAGACGAAAAGCATCGACATCCCCATAGAGCTGAAGTGGGAGATGGGAATATCCGACGAATTCGACCTGTTCTTGGGGCTGGGACCTTCTTTTTCTTTCCTGGTGAATGATGACAACTGGTTGCGGGAGCTCACCCATATCGCCATGGATGTCTATGACAAGGATCTCCCTTCCATGGGATGGCGTTCCACCGAAGTAGGCCTGAATCTCGGGGGCGGCGTGAAAATCGTAAGGCATCTGATGCTGAGCTGCTACTACAACATTGGTCTGACGCAGTCTGCCAAGCATCATATCGGCGGCAACAAGCATGAAATCATAGACGAGATATTCGACGGCGATGTTTTCAAGTCGAGGAACAGATACTGGCAACTGTCCCTCTCCTACGTGTTCTGAAGCAAGGAGTCCGGCATCCCGCACGGAGCCGGGCTTGCGGCGGGCCGCCCGTCTGCCGCTGTATGGAACCGATAGCCTGAAAAACAAATCATCAACATGACCTTTCCAAACTGATACCGCAAATGAACAGGCTTCTTTTATATGGCCTTTTGTCCTCCCTCGTGCTGGCGGGCTTCGGATGCGCCGAAGAGAGGGTCTATAAGATCGGTGTGTCGCAATGCAGCCGGGACGACTGGCGGACGAAGATGAACGACGAGATCGACCGGGAGATGATGTCCCACGAGGATGCCGTCGTGGAGATACGTTCCGCCGGCGACGACAATGCGAGGCAGATAGAAGACATCCGCTATTTCTTCCGGAACGGGTTCGACATCATCATCGTCGCGCCCAACGAGGCCGCCCCTCTCACGCCGGTCATCAAAGAAGTGTATGAGAAAGGTATGCCGGTCATTGTTTTCGACCGGAACATCATAGATGATACCTATACGGCGCGCATCGGCGTGGATAATGAGGAAATGGGGAGGTCGGCCGCCCATTACGCCCTGCACCTCTCGGGAAAGGGTGCCCGCGCGATAGAGATTTTCGGGCGCAAGGGCTCGACCCCGGCCGAAGACCGGCACAACGGGTTCGTGAAGGAGTTTGCCGCCGGGGGAGGACGGCTGCTGGCAAGCGTGCCTGCCAACTGGAACAAGGAGGAGGCCATCCCCGTCGTCGATTCGCTGCTCAGAGCCTACCCGGATGTCGATCTGATATATGCCCATAACGACCGCATGGCAATCGGGGCATCGGAAGTAGCCAAGCGGCTCGGGCGGCGCGACCGCATCAAGATCATAGGCATCGATGCCGCCCCCAACATCGGAATCCAGGCGGTGGCCGACAGTGTGATAGATGCCACCTTCTTGTACCCGACGGAGGGGCACCGCCTGATCCAGACCGCGCTCGCCATCCTGAAGGGCGAACCCTACCGGCGGGAAGTCCTTTTGCCCGTCTCTTCGGCCGTGGACCTGACGAACGCCGATATCCTGCTTTTGCAGAACGAGACGTTGACGCAGGAGACGAACAAGATGAAGGAGCTGAAGAAGCAGCTCGACGGCTACTGGGCGCAGTATTCCACCCAGACTTCCCTTTTCTATGCGAGCATCGCCATCATTATCCTGCTGTTCGGTGTCGGCTTGCTTCTGCTCGGCGCATACCGGCAGCATATCAGGCACCAGAAGGCATTGATGCGCCAGAACGAACTCCTCAAGGAAGAGCGCGACAAGCAGAAGAGTCTCAACGAGCAGTTGCAGCAGGCCACGCAGGCCAAGCTGATGTTTTTCACCAATGTCTCCCATGACCTGCGCACCCCGCTGACGCTCATTGCCGAGCCGGTCGCCCAGTTGGCGGAGGCAGGCAACTTGACCTCCTGGCAGCGCACCTTGGTCAGGCTGGCCGACAAGAACGTCAGGATACTCCGGCGCCTGATCAACCAGATATTGGATTTCCGCAAGTATGAAAACGGGAAGCTCGACCTGCACCTCTCGGAAACGGACTTCGGCAGTGCCGTCCGGGGCTGGATGGAATCGTTCTACACGATTGCCCGGAAGCGGGACATCAAGCTGAAGTTGGAGGTGCCCGCACCCGACGGCTCCCTGTCTTTGGCTCTTGACCCCGAAAAGATAGAAAGCGTCTTCTTCAACCTGCTCTCCAATGCCTTCAAATACACGCCCGACAACGGGGCGATTACCGTGTCATACGCATCCGACGGGCAAAACCTCTCCTTCCGTGTGGCCGACACGGGCAAAGGCATCAGCGGACACGACATCGGGAACATTTTCGACCGTTTCTACCAGGCCGACCGCGTCCATCCGAACGGCTCCGGCATCGGGCTGTCCCTCGCCAAGGCGTTTGTCGAACTTCACGGAGGGACGATTTCCGTCGAAAGCGAATGGAACCGGGGGTCGGTCTTCACCGTGACCCTTCCGGTCAGGCATATTGCGGAAACACC
>CAYRFT010000207.1:0-4103 GCA_964423585.1 uncultured Parabacteroides sp.
GTCCGACCCCCTCGGGAAGCGCCAGGAACGTGCCTGCCAGAGGGAAAAGCAACCACGCGAAGACGCCCTGCACCAGCCAGAAGCTCTCCCAGCTCCATGATTGGATCTTGTTGATGGGGACATACGAGCTGCTCTGCCCCAAGCTCCCTAAAGCGACGACCAATAAGCCAACAAGAACGTCCATACCGTCATCCCCGCTTCCAAGTTACCTCAGCCTCGTACTTTTCTATCTCCGCCATGTAGCTCTCGCCCACGGGGACGTCATTCTTCAGGCAGAACATGTCCCAGACGGCATTCCACGGCAAACTCTTGGCTTCTTCCTGCAAGGCCAGCCTCTGGAACAGCCGGTCTTCCGCTTCATACTCCCGCAACAACGCCGACGGCTCCAGCAACGCCTGCAACAAGGCCTTCTGGGTGGCCCGCACTCCGATCACATACGCCCCGATGCGGTTGATGGTCGCGTCAAAATAATCCAGCCCGATATGGACCCTGTCCAAGGCATCCGAACGAACCAGCTCGCGCGACAAATCCATCAGCTCGTCTGTCAGGATGACGACATGGTCGCTGTCCCAACGTACCGGACGGCTGACATGCAGCATGATCTCGGGAGTGAACAGCAGCAAAGAAGATATTTTATCCGCGATGCTCTCCGACAGGTGGAAATGGCCCGTGTCCAAAGTGACCATCTTCCGGTTCTTCACCCCATAGCCCAAATAAAAGTCATACGAGCCCACGGTGTAGTTTTCCAAGCCAATGCCAAAGAGCTTCGCCTCGATGCAGTCTTTCATGTTCTTATAGTCGATGGCGAATATCTCGTCGAGCGACTGCTCCAAAATGCGGCGGTATTTCAAGCGGCTGACGGGAACTTCCTTGCTTCCGTCGTGTACCCAAAGGTTCATGATGCAGGGATCATGCTGGAATTTGCCCATTTCCTCGCTGATCCAACGGCAACGCTTGGTGTGTTCAATCCAGAAACCGCGTATGTCATCCTGCGGATTGGCCAGCGTCAGGTTTCCGCTCTTCGGATGCGAGAACGACGTGCTGTTGAAGTCCAGTTTCATTCCCTGTTCCTTGGCCCACTCCATCCAGCTTTGGAAATGACACGGCTCTATTTCATTCCGGTCAACGACCTTTCCCTGGAAATCGCCGTAAATGGCGTGCAAGTTCAGACGATGCTTCCCGGGTATCAAAGAAGCGGCCTTCACCAGATCCGAACGGACCTCGTCGATCGTCCGCGCCCGGCCCGGATAATTCCCCGTCACCTGGATGCCGCCCGTCAACGAGCCCCCATGATTCTCGAACCCCATTACATCATCGGTCTGCCAACAATGCAGCGACAATGCTATTTTCCGGAGCTGCTCCATTGCTTTCTCCACATCTACGCCCAACGAGGCGTAACGTTCTTTTGCCATTTCATAGGCCTGCTTTATATTTCTCTCGCTTGTCATGATGAAATTATTTTGAGATTAAACTTAAAAACTTGCGATAGGCTTCTTCATACGAACCGAATGCGGCCTGCGGGACGAAGGTCTGCGGCGAGACGCTGGACAAGATGAGCCGCCTCATCTCCCAACGATCCTCGACAAGCCCGGCGGTGCGGGCCTGTACCAGCCCGTTCCCTACCGCCGTCGCTTCCGACGGCCCGGCCACCACCGGCAGTTGTATCACGTCGGCAATCAACTGGTTCAAGAAGTTATTCTTGGCTCCCCCTCCGATGACATGCAACCGATGAACCGGAAACGGGGCGCACTCTTTCAGGAATGCCAGCACCTTGCGGTAGCTGAAGGCCAGGCTCTCAAAGATGCAACGGACATGCCGGCCGACCGTGTCCGGCTCCGGCTGGCCGCTTTCCCGGCAAAAACGGGAAATGGCCTCTTGCATGTTTTGAGGATTCGCGAAACAGGGAGCATTCGGGTTTACCAGGCTTCTGAACGGCGTTTCCTTTTCCATGAGCGCGATCAATTCCGCATAGGAATAATCCTTGCCTTCCCGTTTCCATTCTTCCCGGCAACGTTCCAGCAGCCACATGCCCGTGATGTTTTTCAAGAAACGGATCGTCCCGTCGATGCCGCCCTCGTTGGTGAAATTTTCCCGGCAGGATTCCTCGGAAATGATGGGTTCTTCCGTTTCTATCCCCATCAGGCTCCAGGTGCCGCTGCTCAGATAAGCAAAATTGCGATCGGTCGTGGGGACGGCAGCCACAGCCGAAGCGGTATCATGCCCGGCCACGGCAATGACCGGGATAGTTCCGACACCCGTCTCCCGGCTTAAAGCATCCGCCAGCGGGCCGACGACCGTTCCCGGAAATACGATTTCCCCGAAAAGGGAATCCGGCACGCCGGCCGCGCGCAATATATCCGCATCCATCTCCTTCGTGTATGGATTCACCAACTGCGCCGTCGAGGCATCCGTATATTCGCACACGCATTTCCCCGTAAGCATATAGGAAAGCAGATCCGGGATAAACAACGCCTTCGCCGCCTGCTCCAGCGGGGAGTATTTATCCCGCTTCATCCGGTACAACTGGAACAGGCTGTTGAAGTCCATGACCTGGATGCCCGTCCGGTTGTACACCTCGGCCCGCGGCATCCGGCTCCGGAAGAACTCCTCCGGCACGCCCTCCGTGAAAGGGTCCCGGTAAGCGCGCGGCAACGCCAGCAGAACGCCGTCCTCCCCTATCAGGCCGAAGTCAACGCCCCACGTGTCGATGCCCACCGAAGCCAAACGGATATTTTCCTGCGCGCAACGCCCCAACGCCTTCTTAATTTCCCCGTAGATATGATAAATGTCCCAGTAATAACGCCCGTGAAGCTCCATGATCCCGTTTGAGAAGCGGTGTATCTCCTTCATCTCGAACCGGCCTTCCGAAAAAGCCATCACGACCGCCCGGCCGCTGGTCGCGCCGATGTCAACTGCCAAAAATGTGTTTTCTTTCATGATGATTTACCCGTTACTTGAAGATTTTTTCTTATTGTCGGACAAAATTATCCGTTTTTCGGAGAAAAAACAATAACCTCGCCGGTCGAATTAAAATTTTAATATTTATAAGCGGAAAAGCGGGCCTCAGAGGAACGATTTCCGACAATTGTCGTATCTTTGTGAAGCACAGCGCAGGGGAATACGCTTTATTCCGATTCAACCAGCGGGTAAAAACAACGAATATTGATTTAAAACCTTTCAATCTGATGCAAATGAATGCCCGGACGAACAACCGGCTGTTTTATCTGACCTATGGCGCGAGCGACGAAGCGTGGGGAGCCATCATCACGACGGCGGGATTCCAACACATTCCGCCCCATGCGGCTTATCCGCCATCGCAACACCCGGAAAGCCACAACTTCCGCCCGCAAAACGGGCGCATCCTCAATGAATACCAGTTCGTCTATATCGTGAAAGGAGGCGGGTCGTTCGCCTCGGCGCGCGGAAAGAAACACGCCGTAAAAACAGGCGACCTGCTGATCCTTTTCCCCGGAGAATGGCACAATTATTGTCCCGACACGGATTCCGGGTGGGACGAATACTGGGTGGGATTCAAAGGGAGCTACATGGAACACTTGGTCGGCAAGCATTTCTTTTCCCCCGAAAACCCGGTTCTGGAATTGGGAATCAGCAGCTCGCTTGTCGGCCTGTACGATGACTTGCTGCAAACGGCAGGCAATGAAAAGGTCGGCTTCCAGGTCATGCTGGCGGGAATCCTGCAACACATCACCGCCACCATCTTCTTCAAATGCAAGAACAAATCGTTCGCGGACGCTTACATCCTCGACAAGCTGGCGGAGGCGCGCAGGGTGATGAAAGCGGAGATAGAACATCCGTCGTCGCCCAAGGAGATCGCGGCCCGCTTGGGGGTAAGCTATTCGTGGTTCCGCCGGGCATTCAAGGATTACATGGGCATCTCGCCGGCGCAATACCAAATCCAGCTGCGCCTGATACGCGCCAAGGAACTGTTGGGACAAACGGCACTCAACATCACGGAAATAGCCTACCAGTTGCATTTCGAGAACGGAGGGCAGTTCTCCACCTTCTTCAAGAAGCGGGAAGGGCTCACGCCGAAAGAATACAGGGGATGGATCTCGGCCGCCCATCCAAAAGAATGAATCCGC
>CAYRFT010000208.1:0-4088 GCA_964423585.1 uncultured Parabacteroides sp.
GGCTGCCCTCCTCCCCCGCCTTGGATATGCCGGGCCGCCTCCTTCACCAACTTGGAAGCATCCAGCCCGTCGGCCACGAGGTCGTCGCTCAGCATCACCATCAACTGGCATTTGGATTCATCAACGATGCCCGCCACATACAAGAAACTTTCGTCCAGCTCGCCCTTTATCTGGAAAGCAATGTCCTTCATGGCATCCGGACGGGCCTTCCCCACGTATGAGATGACGCGGATGCCATTTTTCAAAGCCGACTTTTCCAACATCTCCTTTTTCAGGAGGAGGGCCTTCTCCCGGATATAAGCCTCGATCTGCTTCTTCATGCCGGCATTTTCCTCGACCGCCTTCCTGACGGCCTGCCGGAGGTCCGGCATGTTGTTGAAGAACGTGTGGATCTCACGTATCAAATCTTCCTGGGCGAAGACCACGTTTTCAGCCGCCTCGGCCGTAACCGCCTCGATGCGGCGCACGCCGGCGGCCACCGAACTCTCTCCCACCACCCGCAGAGAACCGATCATGCCGGTAGCCGGGACATGCGTGCCCCCGCACAATTCAATGGATGTCCCATATTTGACGACGCGGACATTGTCGCCGTACTTCTCGCCGAACAATGCCATGGCGCCCATCTCCCTTGCCTTCCCAATCGGCATGTCCCGGTGTTCCTCCAACGGGAAATCGGCACGTATCCTCTCGCCCACCAGCCGTTCCACCCTGCGGATCTCCTCGGCCGTCACTTTCCGGTAATGGGAGAAGTCGAAACGCAAGGCTTCAGGAGACACATACGAACCCTTCTGTTCCACGTGCGTCCCCAGTACCTCGCGCAAGGCTTCGTGCAGCAAGTGGGTCGCCGAGTGGTTGCACTCGCATTGGATACGCTTCTTCGCGTCAATCTTCGCCGTGAAAGCGGCCGACACGTCTTGAGGCAGTCTTTCCACGATATGGATCGGCAGGTTGTTCTCCCGCTTCGTATCAATCACCGCAACCTTTTCTTCTCCGTTGACCAGCCATCCGGCGTCGCCAACCTGCCCGCCCATTTCGGCGTAGAACGGGGTCTTGTCCAAAACGATTTGATACAAGACCTTGTTCTTCTGCTTCACCTGCCTGTAACGAAGTATTTCGGCATCGTATTCAAAGAAATCATAACCGACAAATTCGGTCTCGCCTTCCTTCAGAACGATCCAGTCGCCTGTTTCCACGGCGGCCGCATTGCGGGCACGTTCTTTTTGCTTCCGCATCTCGACGTTGAATTCCCCGATGTCGGCATCCATGCCATGCTCGCGCAAGATCAGTTCCGTCAAGTCCAACGGGAAACCATACGTATCATATAATGTAAAGGCGTCGATGCCGCTGATCGTTGTCTTCCCCGCAGCCTTTGTCTCTTCCATTTTCTTATCCAACATGCGGATGCCTGTCTCGAGCGTCCGCAAGAAAGCGTCTTCCTCTTCCTTGATCACCTTTTCAATCAGGGATTTCTGGGCGGCCAGTTCAGGATAGGCATCTCCCATCGTCTCGATCAGTACCGGCAACAGCTTGTACATAAAGGCTTCTTTCCGGTTCAGGAAAGTATATCCGTAACGAACGGCACGGCGCAAGATGCGGCGGATGACATAACCCGCCTTGGCATTCGAAGGCAACTGCCCGTCCGCAATGGAAAAGGCCACGGCGCGCAAGTGGTCGGCTATCACGCGCATGGCCACGTCCGCGTTCTCTTCCTTCCCGTATTCAAACCCGGACATCCGGGAGATCTCCCGGATCGTCGGCTGGAAAATATCCGTATCGTAATTCGAATGCTTGCCTTGGAGCGCGCGTACCAGGCGTTCGAAGCCCATGCCGGTGTCAATCACATTCATCGACAGTTTTTCCAACGAACCATCCGCCTTCCGATTGAACTGCATGAACACCAGATTCCATATCTCGATTACCTGCGGGTTGTCTTTGTTGACCAGCTCGCGTCCGGGAACTTGCGCCTTTTCTTCCGGCACACGCGAATCCAAATGGATCTCCGAACAAGGGCCACAGGGGCCGGTATCGCCCATTTCCCAGAAGTTATCATGTTTGTTCCCATTGATTATATGATCGGCCGGAACATGCTTCGCCCAGTAAGAAGCGGCTTCGTCGTCCCGTTCCAAGTTTTCTTCCGGGGAGCCTTCGAACACGGTCACATACAAATCCGCCGGATCCAAATGCAGCACATCCACCAGATATTCCCATGCCATGTCGATGGCTCCTTCCTTGAAATAATCGCCGAAACTCCAGTTGCCAAGCATTTCAAACATCGTATGGTGATACGTGTCGTGCCCCACTTCTTCCAAGTCGTTATGCTTGCCGCTCACGCGAAGGCACTTTTGGGCATCGGCCCGCCGGCGAGGCTTCGGATCGCGGATTCCGAGGATAATATCTTTCCACTGGTTCATCCCCGCATTGGTAAACATCAAGGTAGGATCGCCCTTTACCACCATGGGCGCAGACGGCACGATTTGGTGTCCTTTGGAAGCGAAGAACGCCTTAAACGATTCGCGGATTTCTTTTGCTGTCAACATAGTATCTCTTATAGTTCTCGTTAATATTCTGAAAAACAATTTGCAAAAGTACGGTAAATTATTATTTTTGCAGCTATCCAAGCGCAAAATATTCGATGAAACTATTTAAAAGCAGGAAAACATATTATCTATACAACCCCAACACGCTGGATTACGAGCGTGTTTACCCTTCGACCAAGGAGCGGCTGTTTTCCGCCCTGCGGCATTTGAGTGCGGGGATTGCGGCAGGAATCGCCGCGTTCTTCGTCATGATGCGCCTCGTCGATTCGCCCCAAGAATTCCAATTGCGGAAAGAAAACAAGCTGTTGCAAACGCAATATGAAGTCCTGGATTTGCGCCTGACCAACGCCTTGGAAATCTTGGAGGACCTGCAACAGCGCGACGAGAATTTGTACCGGGCCATCTTCCAGGCAGAATCCATCCCGGAGTCTGTCCGCAAGTCCGGGTTCGGCGGGACCAACCGCTACAAGCATCTGATGGAATTGAGCAACGCCGAGTTGGTCGTCTCGACTACCCGGAAGATGGATATGCTCCGCAAGCAGCTTTTCATCCAGTCCAATTCGCTGGAAGAACTTATCAAGATTGGAAAGAACCGGGAAGAACGCGCCAAATGCATCCCGGCCATCCAGCCGATCTCCAACAAAGACTTGCGGCAAACGGCTTCGGGCTACGGCATTCGGATCGACCCCATCTACCGCACGCCCCGTTTCCATTCAGGCATGGATTTCTCCGCCAAGGTAGGGACGGACATTTATGCGACGGGCGACGGGAAAGTCACCATGGCAGGCTGGAAACAAGGCTACGGCAACTGCGTCATGATCGACCACGGCTATGGTTACCAGACCTTGTACGGGCACATGGGCAAGTTCAAGGTGCGCGTCGGGCAGCAGGTCAAGCGCGGGGAAGTGATAGGCTCCGTCGGGAATACCGGGAAATCGACAGGCCCGCATCTGCACTACGAGGTGATCGTGCGCGGCCGCTACGACAACCCGTCCAAATATTACTACATGGATCTGACGCCGGAAGAATACGACCGGATGATCCAGATTGCCGAAAACCACGGCCCGGTAATGGATTGAAAGGAGAAGACGCGCCATGCCCGACAGCAAGAAAGACAAACCCCGGAAGCTGTACTATTCCATCAGCGAGGTGGCACGGATGTTCGACATCAACGAGTCCGCCCTCCGGTTTTGGGAGAAGGAATTCGACTTGATCAAACCCCGGAAGAACGAAAAGGGCACCCGCTTCTACAAGGATGAAGACATCAAGGCGGTCCGCGTGGTCCATTACCTGCTCAAGGAACAGGGCATGACGCTGGCGGGTGCCAAGAAGAAACTGGGCGAGAACAAAGAAAAGGTCATCAAGCAGGTGGAGGCCGTCAACAGGCTCAAACTCATCCGGGCGGAACTGATGCTGATCAAGGAGGCCTTCGACCAAATCGACCCGGAGAAATAATTCACCATAAATTCAAGACGGAACGGAGAAGCGGTGCTTCCGAAAAATTTCAAAGGCATCAAAATGGAAAAATGGTGCTTTTGAAAAGTGTGGAGA
>CAYRFT010000209.1:0-4071 GCA_964423585.1 uncultured Parabacteroides sp.
AGTTTATAAAAGTAAAGAATTGCTTTATTCTCTCGACTATTATTCCTATTTTTGCAAGTCTTTAAGGCGTGAATTATTGTTTTAGGAAATTCATTGAGAAAAGACAATGAAAAACTTAAATAGCGATGAACATATCTTACAACTGGTTGAAAGAATATCTTGATTTCGATTTGCAGCCTGAAGAAGTAGCAGAAGCCCTGACTTCCATCGGCCTGGAAACGGGCGGCATTGAAAAAGTGGAGAGCATCAAAGGCGGGCTGGAAGGGCTGGTAATCGGCGAAGTGCTTACGTGTGAAGCCCATCCCAATTCAGATCATTTGCACGTGACAACCGTCAACGTAGGCGGCGGCGACCCGTTACAGATTGTTTGTGGTGCACCGAATGTTGCCGCCGGCCAGAAAGTCGTAGTGGCTGTCATTGGGACAAAATTATATGAGGGCGACAAGGAATTTACCATCAAGTGTTCCAAACTGCGCGGCGTGGAGTCGAATGGCATGATCTGTGCGGAAGACGAAATAGGCGTGGGTACCGACCATTCGGGCATTATCGTATTGCCTGCTGATGCTGTTGCGGGAACTCCTGCCAAAGAATACTATAACATAAAGAGCGATTACGTATTGGAAGTGGACATTACCCCGAACCGCGTGGATGCCACTTCCCATTTCGGCGTTGCGCGAGACCTGGCTGCTTATCTGAAGCAAAAAGGAAAACCGTCTGTATTGAAGCGTCCTCCGGTAGATGCTTTCCGGATCGACGATCAGACCCCGGCCATTCAGGTCGAAGTCGAGAATACAGAAGCTTGTTTGCGTTACTCCGGGATAACTGTCAAAGGCGTAACCGTAAAAGAAAGTCCGGGATGGCTGCAAGACAAATTGCGTACAATCGGCCTGCGTCCGATCAACAATGTGGTGGACATAACGAATTACGTCTTGCATGGCATGGGACAACCCTTGCATTCATTCGACGCGGGCAAAATAAAAGGAGGCAAAGTCGTTGTCAAATCAGCCGAGGAAGGACAGAAGTTCGTTACGTTGGACGGCGCAGAACGTACATTGACCGCTTGCGATTTGATGATTTGCAATGCAGAAGAGCCCATGTGCATTGCCGGCGTGTTCGGCGGCTTGGAATCGGGTGTCACTGAAAATACAACGGACGTATTCTTGGAATCGGCCGTATTCCACCCGACTTGGATTCGCAAGAGCGCACGTCGTTTCGGCTTGAATACAGATGCGTCATTCCGCTATGAACGCGGTTTGGATCCGAACGTAACGCTTTATATCTTGAAATATGCCGCTTTGCTGGTGAAAGAGCTGGCAGGAGGGACAATTACCGGCGATATCCAGGATATTTATCCGTCCGTGTTCAATCCGTATCAAGTAAGCATCACCTATGATAAAATCAATTCGCTGGCAGGCAAAGCCATTCCGGCGGAAACGGTGAAGAGCATCCTTGACAGTTTGGAAATGAAGATCACCCATGAGACGGCCGAAGGTTTGAGCCTGGAAGTGCCGGTCTATCGTATCGATGTGCGGCGCGACGTGGATGTCATCGAAGATATCCTGCGTATTTACGGGTACAACAACATCGAATTCAGCGATCACGTGAAATCAAACCTGAGCTGCCAGACGCCGACCGACTATAGCTATAAGATGCAGAACCTGATTTCTGAACAATTATGCGGATGCGGCTTTAATGAAATCCTGAACAACTCGTTGACCCGTTCGGCCTATTATGACACGTTGGCCACGTATCCGGCCGGCCATTGCGTGATGTTGATGAATCCGTTGAGTGTGGATTTGAACTGCATGCGCCAGACATTGCTGTTCGGTGGCTTGGAAAGCATAGAACATAACATGAAGCACAAGAATGGAAATATCCGCTTCTTCGAGTTCGGCAATTGCTACGATTATAATAAGGAGAACAAGAAAGAAAATCAATCTTTGGGCGAATTCAGCGAAGATTATCGCTTGGCTTTGTGGTTGTGCGGCAATCGCATAGAAAACAACTGGGCCCATCCGGACGAGAAATCATCCGTATATGAACTGAAAGCTTATGTGAAGAACATTCTGGTTCGTTTGGGCGTGGACCTGAAGAAAGTGATCTTCGGCAACCTGGCGAACGATATCTACGATGCAGCCTTGAGCGTCACGACGCAATCCGGCAAACTACTGGGCACGATGGGCATCGTCAGCCGTAAGATTTGCAAGGCGATGGATATTGACACCGAGGTTTACTTTGCCGAACTCTCTTGGGACTTGCTGATGAGAGAAGCGAAGAAGAACAAGGTGACATATACGGATTTGTCGAAGTTCCCCGCTGTCAAACGCGATTTGGCGTTGTTGCTGGACAAGGCCGTCCAATTTGCCGAAATCCGGAAGATCGCACACGAAAGCGAACGCAAGTTGCTGAAAGGAGTAACCTTGTTTGATGTTTATGAAGGGAAGAATCTGCCGGCAGGGAAGAAATCATACGCGGTCAGTTTCTATTTGCAAGATGAGGAAAGGACTTTGAACGACAAGCAGATCGAGGGCATCATGAAGAAGATCCGGACGAATCTGGAACAAAAGCTGGGTGCCCGGCTGCGATAACCGGAAAGAAGGGGATGTCTTTAAGGTTCTTGCCAACTTGCGGCTTCGTAAAAGGGCAATCGGCTGGCAGATTAATTTAATAATAAAAACAATCATATCATGGGAAGAGCGTTTGAGTTCCGTAAAGCAAGAAAGTTTAAACGTTGGGGCAATATGGCCCGTGTATTTACAAAACTGGGTAAGGAAATCACCATTTGCGCCAAGCAGGGTGGCCCGGAACCGGAAAACAATCCGCGTTTGCGCGTCTTGATGCAGACAGCCAAGAAGGAAAACATGCCGAAGGAAAACGTGGAAAGAGCTATCAAGCGTGCCGTATCGAAAGACTTCACCGGCTACAAGGAAATGAATTACGAAGGCTACGGCCCCTTCGGCATCGCAATCTTCATCGAAACGGCCACTGACAATACGACGCGGACGGTAGCCAATATACGCAGCTATTTCAATAAATGCGGCGGCTCGCTGGGCACCACCGGCAGCCTGGAATTCCTGTTCACCCACAAGTGCGTGTTCCACATCGCGAAGCAGGAGAATGTTTCCTTGGATGATCTGGAACTGGAATTGATCGATTATGGCGTGGACGAACTGGATGTGGACGATGAAAGCAACGAAATCGTTTTGTACGGCGAATTTGCCCAGAATGCCGCCGTCCAGAAGTATCTGGAAGAAAACGGATACGAAATCACAAGCAGCGAGTTCATTCGCATCCCGAACGACCTGAAAGAAGTGACCCCGGACCAGCGCGAAGTAATCGAAAAACTGATCGAGAAGCTGGAAGAGGACGACGACGTGCAGAACGTTTTCCACAACATGAAGGAAGACGAAGCCGCCTATGGCGAGTAACCCTGGTTGCCGGTCCAAGTCATGGATACCTGCTGCAAGAACATAAAGATAGTCGTCGGCGACATCACCAAGTACGAGGGGGATGCCATCGTCAACGCGGCAAACCGCTCGTTGCTGGGAGGCGGAGGCGTGGACGGCGCCATCCACCGGGCCGCCGGGCACGGGCTGCTGGAAGAATGCAGGACGCTTGGCGGCTGCGAGACAGGCCAAAGCAAGATCACCCATGCCTACCGCCTGCCTTGCAAGAAAATTATCCACACGGTCGGGCCCGTTTGGCAGGGCGGCGGCAAGGGAGAAAGCCGGCTGCTCGCCTCTTGTTATGACACGGCCCTGGCATTGGCGAAAGCGAACGGTTTGCGCCGCATCGCTTTCCCCTGCATCAGCACAGGCGTTTACCGCTACCCCAAAGCGGAGGCCGCCCGCATAGCCTTGCGCTCCATCGCGGCTTTTATCCGGGAGAACGCCGGGGATGCGAAGGAGGGCTGCGCCTATGAAATCACGGTGGTCTGCTTCTGCGAGGACGACGCGCGGTTCTACCTCGACTGTCTCCGGGAAGAATCCCTGTGATGGCAGGGCAGGCAACGGCGGGAGGATGGCTTCAAAGGGCGCGCTTCCGTCATCGCCTGCCTTCCGTCCCTTGAAA
>CAYRFT010000210.1:0-4040 GCA_964423585.1 uncultured Parabacteroides sp.
CATCAAACGCTAAAAAACATATAAACTCGGCAATCAAAACGGGATGCAGGCATCGGGACTTGATTTTTTTACTACTTTTGTTGACTGAAAAAACAGACGGGTTTCCCGGTCACGCCGCGGGGACAAAACGACGGGCGTGATAATTAAGACATCGGAATGTTACGAATGAAGAAATTGGTTTTTTGGCTTGTGCCATGCCTGTGCGCGGTTTCCGCAGGGGCGCAGATCAATACGGACCGGGTGCTGGCCATCGGGCGCAACGCCTTGTATTTCGAGGATTATGTGCTTTCCATCCAATATTTCAATCAGGTGATCCGTTCCAAGCCGTGGCTGGCGGAGCCCTATTTCTTCCGGGCCGTCGCCAAGATCAGCCTGGACGATTTCAAGGGGGCGGAGGAAGATTGCACGGCATGCCTCGAGCGGAACCCTTTCCTGGCGCAGACCTACTACGCGAGGGGCATCGCGCGGCAGAGCATGGAAGACTTCGACGGCGCCATTGCCGACTATGAAAAGGGTTTGGAGTTCAGGCATGAGGACAGGCAGATGATGGTGAACGAGGCCGTGGCCTATATCCAGAAGAAAGACTACGCCGGGGCGGAAAAGATCTTTGAACGGCTGATGGCCGCCCATCCGCGCTATTCGATGGCCTACCTGTCGCGGGGGGCGATGTACATCGAGGAGGAAGACACCACCAAGGCCCTGGCCGACTACGACAAGGCCATCGAGCTGGACCCCTATTATCCGCCCGCCTATGGGAACCGGGCCATCGTTTATTACCAGTTGCAGGACTTCGACAAGGCCCTGGCCGACCTGAACGAGGCGATCCACCTGAATCCGCGGGAGAGCGGCTATTACATCAACCGGGGGCTGGTCAGCTACCAGAAAAACAACCTGAAAGGGGCGATGGCCGACTACGACCAGGTGATCAGCATGGACCATGACAACCTGATTGCACGCTTCAACCGCGGCCTGCTGCGTTTCCAGGTGGGCGACGACAACCGCGCGATTGAAGACTTCGACGTGGTGCTCCAGTTGGAACCCGACAACTACATGGCTTACTACAACCGCGCCTTGCTCCGCTACGAGACCGGCGACTATCCGGGCTCCGTGGCCGATTTCGACAAGGTGCTTGACGAGTACCCGAACTTCTTGCCGGGCTATTACAGCCGGGCGGAGGCCAAGAAGAAGATGAACGACCTGGCGGGCGCCGACCAGGACGTGTGGACCGCCTTCAAGAAGGAGGAACAGATGAAGAAAGACAGGGAGGCGGGGAAGACGGCCGCATCTTCGGCTTCGGCATCCGGGCGCGCCTCCGACGACAACACCCGCGAGCAGTCGGACAAGAACATCGACAAGTTCAACCGCCTCGTGGTCTATGACAAGGAGGAAGAACGCCGGAACAAGTTCAACAGCGACGTGCGCGGCCGCGTCCAGGACCGGAATGTCAGGGTGGACCTGGAGCCACAGTTCGTGCTCACTTTCTACGAAAAGCCTGATCCGGTGAAGAAGCAGTTGTATTATAGCAAGCTGATCGACGACTTCAACCAGAAGATGGCATTGAAGATGAAATTGCTCATCACGAATGAGGAAGCCGCGTTGACGGAAGACCAGGTGGCGGCTCATTTTTCTTCGATAGACGATTACTCGGCGCGGATAGCCGGGAATCCTTCGGACGCCAACTCTTATCTGGGGCGCGCCCTCGATTACATGCTGGTACAGGACTTCGCCGCGGCCATCAAGGACTATGACAAGGTAATCGAACTGGACCCGAACTCGATGATCGCTTTCTTCAACCGCGCGGTCATCCGTTACAAGCAGATGCAATACGAGGATTCCAACGCCGAGGCCGAGATCATGGATATCCGCCCGGACATGACGATGAACCTCAATGTCGGCGGGAAGCAGGTCGCCCGTTCGCCCGCCCTGCCGTCCAAGGACGACGTGAATGCCATCAAGGATGAGAAGCGTTCTTACCTGCATGAGCAGATCACGCGCGACTACGACATGGCCATCAAGCTGTACCCGGATTTCGTTTACGCTTATTTCAACCGCGGGAACCTGCGCTGCGCCTTGCGCGACTACCGGGCGGCGATCGAAGACTACACGGAGGCGATCCGGCGGGATTCCGAGTTTGCCGAGGCCTACTTCAACCGGGGCCTGGCGAGGCTCTCGCAAGGGAATGCCAGCCAGGGCATCGCCGACTTGAGCAAGGCGGGGGAACTGGGCATCATCAACGCCTATAGCATCATCAAGCGGATGATGGAATAGGGAGGAAACAAGAACGGCGCGCGCAGGCCGCGGTGGAAGAAATAATATTATCTTTGCAAAGACATTAAATCAAACTGTAAAACATAAGTAGAAATGGTAAAGAGCGCATTACAAATCGCAAGGGCAGCCTACAGGCCGAAGGTCCCCGCTGCCTTGAAGGGTGCGGTGAAAGCTGTGGACGGAGAATACACGCAGTCTGTCGCCGACCAGGAAGAAATCAAGAAATTGTTCCCGAATACATACGGCATGCCGGTGGTGACTTTCGAAAAGACCAATGACGCGAAAGCCTTCCCCGCCATGAACGTAGGTGTCATCTTGTCCGGCGGGCAGGCCCCCGGAGGCCACAACGTCATCGCCGGACTGTTCGACGGGATCAAGGCGCACAACGCCGGCTCCCGCCTGTACGGTTTCATATTGGGCCCCGGCGGCCTGATAGACCACAATTACATGGAGCTGACCGCCGACATCATCGACGAATACCGCAACACGGGCGGCTTTGACATGATCGGCTCGGGGCGCACCAAGCTGGAGACGAAGGAACAGTTCGACAAAGGCCTCGAAATACTGAAAGAGCTGGGCATAAAGGCCCTTGTCATCATCGGAGGGGACGATTCGAACACGAACGCCTGCGTGCTGGCCGAATACTACAAGTCCATCGGCGCCGGAATACAGGTCATCGGATGCCCGAAGACGATCGACGGCGACCTGAAGAACGCGCAGATCGAAACTTCCTTCGGTTTCGACACGGCATGCAAGGTTTATTCGGAAGTCATCGGCAACATCCAGCGCGATTGCAACTCCTCGCGGAAGTACTGGCACTTCATCAAGCTGATGGGCCGCTCGGCTTCCCATATCGCCCTCGAGTGCGCCTTGCAGACACAGCCCAACATCTGCATCATCTCCGAAGAGGTGGAGGCGAAGGACATGTCGCTCGACGACATCGTTTCCTACATCGCCGGAATCGTCGCCCGACGCGCCGCCGACGGCAACAACTTCGGCACGGTGCTGATTCCGGAGGGACTCATCGAGTTCGTCCCGGCCATGAAGCGCCTCATCGCCGAACTGAACGATTTCCTCGCCAAGCACGATGCCGAATTCAAGATGATAAAGGAGAGCGAGCAGCGCGCATACATCATCAGCAAGCTGACGAAAGACAACGCCGAGCTGTATGCCTCCCTGCCGGAGGGCGTCGCCCGCCAGTTGACCCTGGATCGCGACCCGCACGGGAATGTGCAGGTTTCGCTTGTCGAGACGGAGAAACTCCTGGCCGAGATGGCAGCCAAGAAGCTGGCCGAATGGAAGACGCAAGGGAAGTATGCGGGAAAATTCGCCACGCAGCACCATTTCTTCGGCTACGAGGGGCGTTGCGCCGCCCCGTCCAACTACGACGCCGATTATTGCTATTCCCTCGGATACACGGCTTCCTGCCTGATTGCCGCCGGGAAGACCGGCTACATGGCTTCCGTCCGCAACACGACGGCCCCCTCCGACCGCTGGGTCGCAGGCGGCATCCCCGTGACGATGATGATGAACATGGAACGCAGGCACGGCGAAATGAAGCCGGTCATCCAAAAGGCGCTGGTCAAACTCGACGGTGCCCCCTTCAAGGCCTTTGCCGCGCGGCGCGACGAGTGGGCCGTCAACACGAGCTACGTTTACCCGGGGCCGATACAGTACTTCGGGCCGGCGGAGGTGTGCGACCAGCCGACCAAAACGCTGCAATTGGAGCATGCGGGCTGACCGCGGCGGCTTGATGCGGTTTTTCAGAAACG
>CAYRFT010000211.1:0-3984 GCA_964423585.1 uncultured Parabacteroides sp.
TTCTTCCCGGCCTCCTCTTTTTCGCGGATTATTCCAATTATGTGTGTATATTTGCAGGCATAAAACTTTTAATTTGACAATCATGGAAGAAAGTAAAACAGCAAACGACGAACTCCAGATAGAGCTGTCTGAAGAAGTGGCCCAAGGCATTTACGCCAACCTGGCCGTCATCTCGCATTCCGCCTCGGAATTCATCTTGGACTTCATCCACGTCCTGCCGGGCATCCCCAAGGCGAAAGTCAAGTGCCGCATCATCCTGACCCCCGACAATGCCCACCGCCTGAGCGCGGCCTTGCAAGAAAACCTGAGAAAATACGAAAAGGCGATCATGGCGGCGGGCAAGGCGCAGGCGGAAAACAAAAAGGCCTGTTTTGAAGATTTGGTACCTAAAGGAGATGCTTGACATGAACGAACAAATCAAACAAATAGCGGAACGCCTGGCGGGGTTGCGCGAGGTTTTGGAACTGACGCCCGAGGAGGTGGCCCGCACGTGCCGCATCCCGGTCGATGAATACAACCGGATGGAAAGCGGGAAGGCCGACATCCCGGTCGGCGTGCTGCACCAGATAGCCGAGGCCTACGGGGTGGAACTGACGGCGCTGATGTTTGGCGACGAGCCCAAAATGGACTCCTATTTCATCACGCGGAAGAACAAGGGAATCGCGGTGGAGCGTGTCAAGGCCTACAAATACCAGTCCCTCGCCGCGGGCTTCGCGCGGAGGAAGTGCAATCCTTTCCTCGTGACCGTCCATCCGAAACCCGAGGACGAGCCGGTCTATCGGAACTCGCATCCGGGGCAGGAATTCAATTATGTCGTCCGCGGGCGGATGATGGTGGAAATCGGCGGGAAGCAACTGGTCCTGGAAGAAGGGGACAGCATTTATTTCGATTCGCGGCAGCCGCACGGGATGAAGGCCTTGGACGGGGAGAAGGTTTGTTTCCTGAATGTCATTGTATAAAGGAAAAAGATCATGTTGGAAAGATTTGTCGATCGGACTTCTTTTGCCTCGCAAGAAGACTTCAAGCGGAATTTCAAGGTAAAGGTGCCTGAGAACTTCAATTTCGGGTACGACGTGGTGGACGCCTGGGCAAAAGAGGAGCCGGGAAAGAAGGCCTTGTGCTGGACGAATGACAAAGGGGAGCACAAAGACTTTACATTCGCCGAAATGAAGGAACATACCGACCGGGCGGCGGCCTATTTCCAGTCTTTGGGAATCGGGCGGGGCGATATGGTCATGCTGATTCTGAAACGCCGCTATGAATTCTGGTTTTCAATCGTCGCCTTGCACAAGCTGGGGGCTGTCGTCATTCCGGCCACGCACCTGCTGACGAAGAAAGACATCGTTTATCGCGCCAATGCCGCCGACATCAAGATGATTGTCTGCGCGGGGGAAGAAATAATCCTCCGGCACGTGGAGGACGCGCTGCCCGGCTCCCCGACCGTCGGGCAGGTGGTTTCCGTCGGCCCGCTTGTCCCGCCGGGCTTCCATGACTTTCACGGGGAATGGAAAAAGGTGCCGCCTTTTGTCCGCCCGCCCCACGCCAACAGCAACGACGACATCTCGTTGCTGTACTTCACCTCGGGGACGACGGGAAACCCCAAAATGGTCGTGCATGATTTCACGTACCCGCTCGGACATATCACGACGGGGAGTTTCTGGCACAAGCTGGACCGCGACAGCCTGCATCTGACCATCGCGGACACCGGCTGGGGAAAAGCCGTCTGGGGAAAACTTTACGGGCAATGGATTGCGGGCGCGACGGTGTTCGTTTACGACCACGAGAAGTTCACGCCTGCCGATATGCTCCGCATGATCCAGGATTACAAGATCACTTCCCTTTGCGCCCCGCCGACTATTTTCCGCTTCCTGATCCGGGAGGATTTGACAAAGTACGATTTGTCGTCGTTGAAGTATTGCACGATTGCCGGCGAGGCCTTGAATCCCGCCGTATATGAAACTTTCTTCAAGCTGACGGGCATCAAGCTGATGGAAGGATTCGGGCAGACGGAAACGACGTTGACGATAGCGACTTTCCCCTGGATGGAGCCGAAACCGGGTTCCATGGGCATGCCTAATCCGCAATACGACATTGATCTGATTCGTCCGGACGGCACCCCTGCGGAAGACGGCGAACAAGGCCAGATCGTGGTCCGCACGCAGAACGGAAAGCCGTTGGGCCTGTTCAAGGAGTATTATCGGGATGCCGCGCTTACGCATGAGGCCTGGCATGGCGGAATGTATTATACCGGCGATGTCGCCTGGCGGGATCAGGACGGCTATTACTGGTTTGTCGGCCGCGCGGACGACGTGATCAAGAGTTCCGGATATAGAATCGGCCCGTTTGAAGTGGAAAGTGCCTTGATGACGCATCCGGCCGTCGTCGAATGCGCCATAACGGGCGTTCCGGATGAAATCCGCGGGCAAATCGTGAAGGCAACGGTCGTCTTGTCGAAAGAATACAAGGAAAGGGCCGGGGCGGAATTGATCAAGGAACTGCAGGACCACGTCAAGAGCGTGACGGCTCCTTACAAGTATCCCCGTGTCGTCGAGTTTGTGGACGAATTGCCCAAGACCATCAGCGGGAAAATACGCCGGATTGAAATCCGGGATAAAGACCACTCGGGAAAATAACACAGAATCAGACAAAATGAGAAATTTCACTTGCGTACAGGATTTGGGGGACTTGCGGCAAGCCCTTGCGGAGGCGTTTGAAATCAAGAAGGACCGTTTCCGGTTCTCCGAATTGGGAAAGAACAAGACTTTGTTGATGATTTTCTTCAATTCGAGCCTGCGGACCCGCTTGAGCACCCAGAAAGCCGCGATGAATCTGGGCATGAACACGATTGTGCTGGATGTGAACCAAGGTGCCTGGAAATTGGAAACGGAGCGGGGTGCCGTCATGGATGGGGACAAGCCCGAGCATTTGTTGGAGGCGATACCGGTCATGGGTTGTTATTGCGACATCATTGGCGTCCGCTCTTTTGCCCGCTTTGAGAACAAGGCGGATGATTACGGCGAAAAAATATTGAATCAGTTTATCCGGTATTCCGGGCGTCCTGTATTTAGCATGGAGGCGGCTACCCGTCATCCGTTGCAGAGCTTTGCCGACCTGATAACGATCGAGGAATACAAGAAAACGGCCCGCCCGAAAGTCGTCATGACCTGGGCCCCGCATCCGAAGGCTTTGCCCCAGGCAGTGCCGAACAGCTTTGCCGAATGGATGAATGCGACGGATTATGAGTTTGTCATCACGCATCCAAAAGGATATGAACTGGACCCCGCATTTGTCGGCCGTGCCAAAGTGGAGTATGACCAGAAAAAGGCTTTGGAAGGCGCCGATTTCGTATATGCGAAGAATTGGGCTGCCTATCGGGAGCCTGATTACGGGAAAGTGACGAACATGGACCGCAGCTGGACCGTCGATGCGGAGAAGATGGCTTTAACGGACAATGCTTATTTCATGCACTGCCTGCCGGTCCGCAGGAATATGATTGTGACCGACGATGTCATCGAAAGCCCGCAAAGCATCGTCATTCCGGAAGCCGCCAACCGTGAAATCTCGGCACAAACGGTTCTGAAGAAGATATTGGAAGGCTTGAAATGAGGACGGAATAAAACACGGATGCGCGTTCCCGTCGTCATGCAAGGAAAGGCTTCTTCCTGAATCCTTATGATTAAATTTGCAGAAAGAGCATCGACATGGATATTTGGGACAAGAAGAAACGCTCCGCCGTCATGGCGAAAATCAAAAGCAAGAACACGAAACCGGAGCTTGTCGTCCGCCGTTACCTGTACCACCGGGGCTACCGCTATCGCAAGTATGTGAAGAATCTTCCGGGCACGCCCGACATCGTGCTGCGCAAATACGGCATCGTGATCTTCATCCACGGCTGTTTCTGGCATGGGCACGAGGTGGACAGCCATATCCCGCACAGCAACACGGACTTCTGGAAGAAGAAAATCGAGCGGAACAGGCTGCGGG
>CAYRFT010000212.1:0-3974 GCA_964423585.1 uncultured Parabacteroides sp.
AAATATCCGAGAGAGAAAGTCACGTTGTTTTGAAAAACATTCGATTCCCCGTCCCTTTTGTCCGAACGGCGGTTCAGTGTGCCGGTAATGCTGTTGATGGCGAAAAAGAAACGGCAATATTCGACGCTCATGCCGAGATTTACGCCAAAGTCGAATGTTTTCAGGTCATGCTCTTTCTTGCTGCCGAAGTCAATGTCCGTCGGCGGTTCTATCCCATGCGTCCTCATCTTACCGAAAAGGGAAAAGTCGAGCACCGGCCCGGCAAAGACCGAAAGGCGTACATCGTTAAGCTGGAAAGTGTAAGCCAGGTCCAAAGGGACCTGGATGGAGTAATAGGAATACCTGCTGTGGGTCTCCGACGTCAACGGGTTGTTGTATTGCGAATAATAGGAGCCGCCCTGTTTGACGAACCCGATTTCCGGGCGGAAAGACAGCCTTTTGTATAGATGTATGTCCGCCAGTCCGGCTATGCTCCAGCCGAAACGCCCGCCCGACATGTAATCGTCCTGGACCCGCTGGATAAGGGAAGAGTAAGCGCCGCCGACACGCACTCCGAAATCCATCTGCGCGTAGGCCGGCAGCAGGGATGAAATCACCAAGGCTATCATGCAATAATATCGTTTCATAGGCATTTTCTCTTTCTTTTTTGTCGGGACAAAGATAAAAATTCTACGGGTACGAAAGGGCATGTTTTGTCCGCTTTTTCATGTAACCGCCCGCGCTTTTAGAAGTATATTTCCCCGAAGAAGCCGGGGCAATGGAAATCGGGTTCGGGCAAGTCGATCGGGTTCCAGCTGATGAAGTGCGGGAACTCGGTGTCATCCGCGCATTTATAGAAATTGCCGAGGATCTTTTCCGGCATGGCGTCGGGGTCGAGCCCCATCAGGGCCAGCGGGATGGCGACCAGCAATTCCCAGCTGTAAATGCCTGTCTTCTCTTTGAAAGCCTTCCTTCCCAACGGTGCGTGCCGCTTGATCGATTCGTATTCTTCGGGCGTGAGGGAAGCCTTTTCCGTGCGGGAGAGTCTCCGGGCCGCGTCGCAAGTCCCGATGCAGTTGAACTCGAAGTTCATATAGGTCTCGTCGGCCTCCTTTTTCATGAAGAACTCCACGCAACTGTCTTTGTGCACGCTCGAACCGTCTGTGTCGAAACAGGCTTTTATCGAATGGCCTTTCACGAAATAACGGAGATACAAATATTTGTCGGAACGGGCAATGTCAAATACGGCGATTGGCTTGTAGGGATATTCCTTCCAATTGATTTCGTTGATATAATCCCGTCGGGCTTTGCTTTCCATGAAGAAACCGACGGAAGGCAAGTCAAGCGAGTCGAGCCCGGTCAGATGGGGTACTTTAAGTCTTTTCATTTCTCTTTGGTTTTTAAACAAGCGGAATTTCGATTAATATGCCGGCAGCACGGAAATGATACCGATGATGGAAAGAACAATGATGGTACTTCCCACGACCCGGTTCATCAGCCATATCCCCCGCACATCAAACCATTTCCTCAATTTTGATACTATATAAGTTATGAACAACCACCAACCGACGGCCCCGATGCCAATGCAGGCAATCCCGCCTATGATCATTCCCGGCGAATGGTTCGGCAAGATGAAACCGAACCGGGCAAAGAGGCCGATATAAAGCAACACGATCAAGACGTTGCTGAACGTCAATAGGAACGCGGTGATGAAATCTTGGGTAAACGAGAGTTTCCGCTCTTTCTGTTTGCACAAGTTCTTGACCGGGTTGCTTTGATATATGTAAAATCCGAAAACCGAGAGCACCAGGCTTCCCCCGAACTGCAGCGGGGCTTGGTTGGCTTCCACAAAATTGACCACGACGCCCATGCCCAGGCTTGTCAATATGGAGTATAAGATATCCGACACCGTGGCTCCAAGCCCTGTAATGAAACCATGCCATCTTCCCTTGCTAAGTGTTCTCTGAATACATAACATCCCGACGGGTCCCATTGGTGCGGAAACCAATATGCCAATCAATAATCCTTTCGCCGCTAATGCCAACATCGGTTATTTTAATCGGTTCATAATATGGATTTGCAAAGATAGGTGTTTTTGGGGAGTTGGCAAGCCGACGGGGCATTCCGCTCGGTGCGGAAGCATCGTTTTCCTATTTTTGCCCTTCTCCCTCCGCCCTTCCCGCAATGCGCCGAGGGCGGGGTCGCACTGCCATCTTGAATCCATGCTTGCTGAAAAATTTCCTTAATCTGCTGTTCCCAATAAAAAAAATACTACTTTTGTACGCGCTGAACAAACAGACGCTCCGGCTTGTTTCCTTTATAGCGGGGAAAGCCGGGATGAAAAGGGTCAGGAAGGAAACAAACAAACATAAATAAAGTCAATCACTTAAATTATTTAACAAGATGGCAAATTTAGATTTAAGCAAGTACGGTATTACCGATGTGAAGGAAATTTTACACAATCCTTCTTATGATGTACTGTTCGCCGAGGAGATGAAAGCCGGTTTGGAAGGCTATGAAAAAGGGCAGATGACAGAATTGGATGCCGTGAACGTGATGACCGGCATCTACACCGGTCGCTCTCCTAAAGATAAATTCTTCGTGAAGAATGAAGCAAGCGAAAATACGGTGTGGTGGACTTCGGATGAATACAAAAACGATAACAAGCCTTGTTCGGAAAAAGCATGGGCCGACCTGAAGGCCAAAGCTGTCAAAGAATTGTCGGGGAAACGTTTGTTCGTGGTCGATACATTCTGCGGCGCCAACGAGGCCACCCGTTTGAAAGTGCGTTTCATCATGGAAGTCGCATGGCAGGCCCACTTCGTGAAAAACATGTTCATCCGTCCGACGGATGAGGAACTGGCCGCCTACGGAGAGCCTGATTTCGTGTCGTTCAACGCCGCCAAAGCCAAGGTTGACAACTACAAAGAATTGGGCTTGAACTCCGAAACGGCGACTGTATTCAACTTGAAGACGAACGAGCAAGTAATCTTGAATACGTGGTACGGCGGTGAAATGAAGAAGGGCATTTTCTCAATCATGAATTATTTGAACCCGTTGCGCGGCATCGCTTCGATGCACTGTTCGGCCAACACGGACAAGGAGGGCAAGAACACGGCTGTCTTCTTCGGTCTGTCAGGCACAGGCAAGACAACTTTGTCAACCGACCCGAAACGCCTGTTGATTGGTGACGACGAGCACGGATGGGACGACGAAGGCGTATTCAACTATGAAGGGGGCTGCTATGCTAAAGTTATCAATTTGGACAAGGAATCCGAACCGGACATCTACAACGCCATCAAACGCGATGCCTTGTTGGAAAATGTTACGGTGGATGCCAACGGTAAGATTGATTTCGCCGACAAGAGCGTGACTGAAAACACCCGCGTCTCTTACCCGATCTACCATATCGAAAACATCGTCAAACCGATTTCCAAAGGCCCTCACGCAAAGCAAGTGATTTTCTTGTCTGCCGATGCGTTCGGCGTATTGCCTCCGGTATCTATCTTGACTCCGGAACAGACCAAGTACTACTTCTTGTCGGGCTTTACTGCCAAGTTGGCCGGCACGGAACGCGGCATCACTGAACCGACCCCGACATTCTCGGCTTGCTTCGGCGCTGCATTCCTGTCATTGCACCCGACCAAGTACGGCGAAGAGTTGGTCAAGAGGATGGAGATGACCGGTGCGAAGGCATATCTGGTCAACACGGGCTGGAACGGTACGGGCAAGCGTATTTCTATCCGCGATACCCGCGGCATCATCGATGCCATCCTGGACGGTTCTATCAACAGCGCGCCCACCAAGAAGATCCCGTATTTCGGCCTTGAAGTTCCGACCGCATTGCCGGGTGTCGATCCTGCAATCTTGGATCCGCGCGATACTTACGCCGAAGCGGCCCAGTGGGACGAAAAGGCAAAAGACTTGGCCGCCCGTTTCATCAAAAACTTTGCCAAGTTCACAGGCAACGAAGCCGGCAAGGTTTTGGTTGCTGC
>CAYRFT010000213.1:0-3963 GCA_964423585.1 uncultured Parabacteroides sp.
CCGCCGGGCGGAATTTTACGCGCCCCAGCCTTCGCGGTCGAGGTTCCGGTAGTGAATCGCCTCCGCCAAATGTTTCGACCGGATGGAAGGAGAGCCTTCCAGGTCGGCAATCGTGCGCGACACCTTCAATATGCGGTCATAGGCGCGGGCAGACAGGTTCAGCTTCGTCATGGCGTTCTTGAGGAGTTTCAGCCCTTCCGCGTCCGGCACGGCATAGGTGTGCAACAGCCGGCTGTTCATCTGGGCGTTGCAATAGAAGCCCGGATGGTCCTTGAAGCGTTCCTCCTGGACATTCCGCGCGGCCATGACCCGTTCCCGGATGGCATCGCTGGGTTCCGCGGGCGTCTGTTCCGAGATTTTCTCGAAAGGCACGGGGACGATTTCTATCTGTATGTCGATCCGGTCGAGCAAAGGGCCGGAAATACGGTTCATGTATTTCTGGACGGCCCCGGGCGAGCAAACGCAGGCTTTGGTCGGATGGTTATAGTAACCGCAAGGGCACGGGTTCATCGAAGCCACGAGCATGAAGCCCGCCGGGTACTCCACGGTGAAGCGGGCCCGCGAGATGCTGATCACGCGGTCTTCCAGAGGCTGCCTCATGACCTCCAGCACGCTCCGGTTGAACTCCGGCAGTTCGTCCAAGAAAAGGATGCCGTTATGGGCAAGGCTGATCTCCCCCGGCTGCGGGTAAGAGCCCCCGCCCACCATGGCGACATCCGAAATGGTGTGGTGGGGCGAGCGGAACGGCCGCTGCGTCATCAGCGAAGTCTCGTTCCCTATCTTCCCGGCCACCGAATGGATCTTGGTGGTCTCCAAGGATTCGTGGAGGGTGAAAGGAGGCAGGATGGAAGGCAGCCGTTTGGCCATCATGGATTTCCCGCTGCCCGGCGGTCCTATCATCAGCAGGTTATGCCCGCCGGCGGCTGCCACTTCCAGGACCCGCTTCACATTTTCTTGCCCGCGGACTTCCGAGAAGTCGTAATCGAACTGCAACTGGCGGGCATAAAATTCCTTCCTCGTGTCCACGACGGTCTGCTCCAATTCCTTCTTGCCGTCCATGAACTCGATCACATCCCGGATGTTCGTGACCCCATACACTTCCAGCTTGTTGACGACGGCGGCCTCCCGCGCGTTCTGCTGGGGCAGGATGAAGCCCTTGAACCCGGCCTCCCTGGCCTTGATGGCGATGGGCAGGACCCCTTTGATCGGCTTCAGCGTGCCGTCGAGGGACAATTCGCCCATCAACATGTACCGGGAGAGCTTTTCCGCGCTGATCATCTCGGCCCCGGCCAATATGCCGATGGCCAAGGGAAGGTCGTAAGCCGAACCTTCCTTGCGGATGTCTGCCGGTGCCATGTTGATGACGATCCGGCTCCGGGGGAACTTATACCCGCTCTCCTGCAGGGCGGATATGATACGCTCATGGCTTTCCCGCACGGCCACGTCCGGGAGCCCGACCAAAAAGAACTGGATGCCTTTTCCGCAGTTTACCTCAATTGTAATGATTGTTGCCGATATGCCTTGCACGGCGGCTGCAAAAGTCTTGACTAACATAGTTAAAGTTTTAAAGTTAATATGGCGGCGACCCGCATGACCGGCATCGCCTTTATTTATTCTCCCAACAATTCATCCAACACGTCTTTCACCTCCAAGTTGTTTTCCGATTTCAACAAAATCTTCTTGTCTTTGTCTATCAAATAGCAGAAAGGCAACACGCTGATGTTGTACAAATCCACCAAGGCCGTCGCCTGCCCTGCCGAGTCGGCGACCACGTTCCACGCGATGCTGTCTGTCTGAAGGTATTCCCGTATTTGATTGCAATCGTTATCCATCGAGACTACCAGCAAGTTCAAATCCTTGTCCTGATGTTTCCGCGCGATCTTCACCATGAAAGGATCCGTCATCAGTCCGGTTTGCCCTTCCTGCGACGGGACAAACGCCAGCAAGGTATATTTATGCCTTACCGTATCCAACCTGAACCCTTGCCCATACACGTTCTTCACCTTGAAGTCGGGGGCTTCCTCGCCTAAATTTGTCCTTTTTGTACGCGCGCTGTATTCCTCCAGTTCCCTGTAGAGGAAGTGCGTCCGCAGTTCGGGCGACATCAGCGCGAGCAATTCGTCGGCCTCCCGCGTATCGCCCGGATCGGCGAAAAAGTATTGAATCAGGGCAAGCGATACCGCTTTGTCCGTATGTTTCCTGATGTAGGCGGCGGCTTCTTCCTCCAACTGGTGGTTGACGGATGTCAATTTGGCCACCAGATCGTTTTTTTTGATGAGGTTCTGGTTCTTCTGGCCAATCTGGGCCGTCAATTTGGCCTTTTCCTTCCACAGGTTGGACGAAGCCTTTCTCAGGCCGGTCAGTTGGCCGTTAATGGGACTTCCGCCTTCTATTTCCAGCAGGTTGGGACAGGTAATGTCTCCCGTTATTTTGATTTTCTTCCCTTTTTCCAAGAACACGTTCACGATGCGGGTGCGGTTCTCGAAAAACAAGGTGGCGGTATTGAAGTCTCCCGTCTTCCGCCGGAGCTTGAACGACCCGTCGGCCTCGCAGGCGACGGTATCGATCGCCTTTTCGTTTTCGTTTTCAAAAACGACATACAGGACAGGGTCTTGCAATTGAGAGATTTTCCCTTCAATCCGGTAAGTCCGGTCTTTGCTGCAAGCCGCCAGCCCCAGCAAAACTGCCCCTATAAAAAACATGTATTTCTGCCTATTCATTTCTCTTCCCGCAAATTTTGCGTAAAGATATGAAATATTTTTTAAGTATGTTTATAAATAAAGAATATTTGGAGACAAAATTTGCCGAAAAAAAGCGCCGCGTTGATTTTGTCTCGAAAGATGCCTATCTTTGCGCCATGCTTGAAATCGAAAAACATATTGAAAACCTCTTGCTGGAGCATGACTGCGTGATTGTCCCGGAGCTGGGCGGTTTCGTCGTGCGCGTGAAGCCTGCCGGCTGCCGTGCCGGCACGTATTCGTTTGAACCGGCACGCAAGGAAATCGTCTTTAACGAGACATTGCGGCACAACGACGGGCTGCTGATCGAATCGTACATGCAAAAGGAGCGGGTCGATTACAACCAGGCACGCCGGCTGGTGGCAGACGACGTGGCCGCCCTCCGTGCCGCGTTGCGGGAACAGGGGACTTGCCCGCTGGGCCATGCGGGGACGCTTTCTTTGGGCGAGGAAGAGCGGCTGGTCTTCCTCGCTGGCGATGCCGAATGGCTGAACCGGGCCGCGTTCGGCCTTCCCCCGTTCGTGTTCGAACCGCTGAGCGTCCGTTTCCCGTCCGCCGTCCCGGCTGCCGGAGGGAAGCCCCGGGAAAAGGAAGTCTATTACATACCCGTCAGCCGCCGTTTCCTGCATGCCGTGGCGGCTTCGGCCGCGGGGGTCGCCCTGCTGCTGTCGGTTTCCACCCCGGTAAAGGATGTGGACCGGGCCGCCTATTCGGCCAGCTTCGTCCCGGCCGAAATGATCCCTTCGCCGGCATGGGAGAATGCGGGCGTTTCTCCGGCGGCCGCCACGACGGGGGCTCCGGAAACTGCCGCGGCGGAAACGGCCGGGAAAACGGAGGCGGCCCATGCCGGGGGCAAGGAAAAGGAAGGGGCCGCGGCGGCGCCGAAAGCCGGAGGGAAACATTATTATGTGGTAATAGCCAGTTTCCTGACGGCCTCGCAGGCAGGCACGTATCTGAAAGAGGTGGACAGGCAGCTTTTCCGGCAGGCGGACGTGGTGCGATACGGCGAGAACTACCGGGTCTATGCCGATTGCTTCACGGAGCGGGAAACGGCCGAGGCATACATGGAAAACCTCCGGAAAGACGGGCGTTACAAAGACGCCTGGCTGTTCATCAGCCGGTAACGCATAAAAAGAGCAGGAAAGCCCGGTTTTCGCCGGGCTTTTCTTTTGAGGCATCGGGCTTTTTATTTGATTTCCCCTTGAAAAAATTAGGATTTTGTGCT
>CAYRFT010000214.1:0-3949 GCA_964423585.1 uncultured Parabacteroides sp.
TCGGGATGACTGGATTCGAACCAGCGACCACACGCCCCCCAGACGCGTACTCTAAACCGGGCTGAGCTACATCCCGCCTTTTCTTTTAACGGATGCGAAGATAGAGTTTTTATTCTAAATTCCAAAACTTTCCCGATAAAAATCCATAGCTTCCAAGATTTGCTCCTTCTCCACATGCCGATTGATACGAACATCACCCACTTGACCTAACAAGGTAAAGTTGATAATGCCGCCTTCGTTCTTTTTGTCGTGCGTCATCAGTTCGTAAAGTCGGTCATAGTCTTTGCAAGTGAAGAAAAAGGCCGGATAATAGGTTTTCAAGTAACAGATTACCTGGCTTAGCTTTTCTTTTGGGAAGCCGCATAGCTTATGCGACAAATATAATTCGCTTACAAGGCCGGCCGCCACGGCATGTCCGTGCAATAAAGGTTTGTTTTGCAAGAAAGACAGGCTTTCGTAGGCATGACCGATGGTATGGCCGAAATTCAAGGCTTTCCGAATGCCTTTCTCTTTCGGATCCTGTGCAACAATATCTTCTTTGACGGCAACCGACTGCGCCACCAATTGGTTCAAATAGGAATAATCCATCCTGTCGATATCATACAGCATGACGGGCAAATAAACATCCATTGAACTGATAAGCGCATGTTTGATCATCTCCGCATAACCAGAAAGAATATTGGCACGATCCAGTGTGCGGAGAAAATCACAGTCGATGAAGACACGCAAAGGCGGATGGAATGAACCGATTTCATTCTTCAACCCATTAAAGTTGATACCGGTCTTGCCGCCTACGGCCGCATCGACCGATGCCATCAAAGAGGTAGGCACATTGATTGTCCGAATGCCTCGCTTGAAAGTGGCACCGGCGAAACCACCCATATCCGTGACCATGCCGCCGCCCAAATTCAACAACAACGAATGGCGCGTTGCATTTTCCTCCGACAAACGCATCCATATCGACGACAACGACTCCAAATTCTTATGCGTGTCTCCGGCTTTTACCGTAATGACCGGCGCATCCTGCAACAAGGGAATATCTTTTATCAAAGGATAACATTGCTCAACCGTGTGCGTATCGGCCAGCACAAACAACTTATCATAATCCAAGCCTGCCAGGAAATCCTGCAATTCAGCTTTCAAATCCTGGCAAATCACCACTTTCTGTTCAGACATGCTTCATCGATTTTAAGGAATGTCTTGCAAATCGCACGAACGGGATCATATATTCCGGTAAAACGGGAGCTTTCTGCGAGCGTACAAATAATTTTTCTGCGAGATTCGTCATTTCGCATAACTTACCGCTCTTGTTTCACGGATTACGGTAATCTTGACTTGCCCCGGATAAGTCATTTCATCCTGGATCTTCTTGGCTATTTCGTTCGACAAGTTTTCCGTTTCCTTGTCGTCAATCTTGTCCGCTCCCACGATGACGCGCAATTCCCGTCCGGCTTGAATCGCATACGTCTTGACTACGCCCGGATAAGAGAGGGCCAGTTGTTCCAAATCATTCAAGCGCTTGATATACGCTTCCACGATTTCGCGGCGGGCACCCGGACGAGCACCGGAAATGGCATCGCAGACTTGCACTACCGGAGCCAACAGCGTCTGCATTTCCACTTCATCGTGATGTGAACCGACCGCATTGGCGATATCCGGCTTTTCTTTGTACTTTTCGCACAGCTTCATGCCTAACAGGGCGTGTGGCAATTCGGGCTCGTCATCGGGCACTTTGCCTATGTCGTGCAACAAGCCGGCACGTTTCGCTTTTTTCGGGTTCAGGCCCAATTCGGAGGCCATGATGGCACACAGATTGGCCGTTTCGCGCGCGTGCTGCAACAAATTCTGCCCATAAGACGAACGATATTTCATCTTGCCGATCAAGCGGATCAACTCAGGATGCAAACCGTGCACGCCCAAATCGATGGCAGTACGTTTTCCGGTTTCGATGATTTCATCTTCCACCTGTTTCTTGACTTTGTTCACCACTTCTTCGATACGCGCCGGGTGGATACGCCCGTCTTGCACCAGTTGGTGCAAAGCCAAGCGGGCAATTTCACGGCGGACCGGGTCAAAGCCGGACAAGACGATGGCTTCGGGCGTATCATCCACGATTATTTCAATGCCGGTGGCTGCTTCCAAAGCGCGGATGTTGCGTCCTTCGCGGCCGATGATGCGGCCCTTGATTTCGTCGGAATCAATATGGAAGACCGTAATGGAGTTTTCGATGGCCGTTTCGGTTGCCACCCGCTGAATCGACTGGATAACGATTTTCTTCGCTTCCATGTTGGCTGTCATCCTGGCCTCCTCCATGATGTCGTTGATATAAGAGGCGGCCTCCAGCTTCGCTTCGTCCCTCAATGATTCAATCAGACGCTCCTTGGCCTCGTTGGCCGACAATCCTGAGAGCGTTTCCAAATGTTCGATTTCCTTCAAGCGCAGTTTTTCCACCTCCTGCTTTTTCTTTTCCACCAAATCAAGCTGCGAAGCCAGATTTTCCTTGACGATTTCCACTTCCGCGTTCTTGCGCTGCAATTCTTCCTGGCGTTGGCTCAGGTTCAGCTCGTTTTGTTTCAGTTTTGCCTCGACCGTCTGGATTTTGGCGTTCCGTTGCGAGACTTGCTTCTCCAGGTCCGCCTTGAGGTGGATAAACTTTTCCTTTACTTCCAGCAGCTTGTTCTTCTTGATTACTTCCGCTTCCTTTTCTGCCTCACGCAGCATCGTTTCATACTTCGATTTCTGACGAATGCGCACCGCCAGCCACCCCAGTACGCCTCCAAAGACGAAGGCCGCTATTGATATGATAATGTTTCCCATTTAAATAATAATTTAGTTGTTGTCATAAATAAAAAAAGCACCACACTACATGACCTGCATCATGTAAGGCAGCGCGGAAAAGTTGCTTATGTATATAAAAAATATCACAGATCTTTCAAATATTTGCCCAGTTCATCGTTAAGCTCCCGGATTTTCACCTCGAAAGGGCTTTCGTCGAGCTTTCCTTCCAAGGCCAAATTCTCGACCGACAACTGAAGGGCAATCATCGCCAACGTGTCTTGCGCATCCAACCGGGCCCCATACTTTCCCTGATACTGGAGGACTTTCTGGTTGATCTGCCGTGCCGCGGCCCGCCACCTTTCCTCTTCTCCCCTTTGTATCGTGATTGGATACCGTCTCCCTGCTATTTCTATATGTATAAGAAATGATTCATCCATTGCACTATTCGTTAAGCAGCGCGATGCACTTGTCAACTTCCCGCACCAATTTCGACACACGCGACTTGGCATTCCTCACTTCCCCCTCCCGGACCGAGAGCACATGCGCCGTCAGCATATTGTCGCACTTGGCATTCAACTCCTTTATATCCTCAAAGGCTTTCCCCAGCTCCGCGTTTTTCATTTTAAGAGCTTCTTCCAATTCCTGAATCCTTTTTTTCTGCCTTTCGCACGCCGCCAGCAGTTCTCTGAACCGGGATTCAAACGAAACGAGCAGCCTTTTACTGTCTTCGGTCATCTCCTGCCAAAAATTGTACACAAAAGTAAGGCTTAGATTTGTAAATTACAACACCCGCGCGGATTATTTTTGGATGGGGAGGGGTAGAAAAATAAAAGGCTGCCTTTGTCGTTATGCCAGGCAACCCTTTATTGATACCTTTTCCAAGGGAGCGGATCAGCCGATCAAAGAAACGAATATTTCGTCTTCGTTTTCTTCGAAAGCCAGCTTCCCTTCTTTGGCCAACCATCCTAAAGCAGCATACACGTCTTTTTCTGCCCTGATCTTCGTCGCCTTTTTCAATGCTTTCGGGCTCATCTTCCCGCCCTCGTGCAAAGCATTCCAAACTTTTCCAGCGTTCGTTCCAATTAATTCTATCATCATCTTGACTATTTTATAAATCGGCGGCAAATTTATGTATTTCCGTTGAAATCCAAAACAAAAAAACGGTTTTTAG
>CAYRFT010000215.1:0-3937 GCA_964423585.1 uncultured Parabacteroides sp.
TGCCGGTTGTCATTTCCGTTTGAACAGCAAAGGGGCATCGCAGATTGTCGCCCAGGCGGCCATCAAGGCATGGAAAGCCGGGTAGTCGGCGCGCCTGACGATATTCGAGTTGATTTTCAAGCGGCGCGAGACTTCCACCTTGTTGCCGTTTTGCTTCACGGAGAGATTGCAGCGGCCGACGGCATTCGCGATGTCCTTCTCTCCTGCCGGAGTGCCCAATTCCATGTCGGCGGGCACTTCGATGGCATAGGCGTAGGCCTCGTCGGGGGCATACGGCAAAAACAAATTGCAGTCGCGCGCAGAGTTGAAGGAGGCATACGGCCGGCGGGAGGCTCCTGCCGGAGAATCGGGCAGACGGAGCAGGCAATAGCCCGGGACGGATTCCACCTTGGCCGTTGTCCGGTAACGGACCGTCGTCCTGTTTCCTTCCCGGCTGACGGAGGCCTCCTTGTCACCGGCGGAGAAAGCTTCCGCCCGGGGGTCCGAGTAAGCGACAAAGGCGGAAGGGATGTTTGCCTTGATGTCGGCCACGGCTTCCTTGTCCGTCAGCTTCAGGGCCGCCTCGTAGGATATGCCCGGCGGGAAAGGGTCCAGCCCGGCCGCTTCGCCGGTCATGAGATCCCATATATTGCAATAGCCGGCCGTCCAGCCTGCTTCGCTCATCTCCGGGCTGTCGGGAGCCAGCAGGTACGTCTGCCCGTCGGCCTTGGCTTGGACGAAGAGGCTGACGGCTTTCAGGATGGGAAGCTCCCGCAGGCCTTTGACCGGGCAGGCGGCGCATGCCTTCGCCTCTATGCCGGCAGCCGACAGAAGCCCGTACAGCAGGTTGGCCAATTCCGCATCCGTCCCGTATGCCGTCCGGATCACGTCTTCGGCCGGGCGGATGCGATATCCCGTTTCGCTTAACGACAGGCGGCTGTGGGCAAACTCATTGACGATGAATCCGTGGATGGCCAGCAATTTTTCCGTGTCGGTGTCTTTCCCTTCCGTCAATGTTTCGGACAATGACAGCAACGGCATGCTTTCCGGGCGGTCGAACTGGCCGGAAAGGCACTCCATCGCCTCCTTGCCGGTCTTGAAAGTCGAGCAGGCCAGGTATTGCACGTCTCCTGATTCGATGCGCTGCATGGGAGCCAGGGAAGCGGGCTTCACGTCCTTCAAGTCCCAACGGATTGTGCGCATCCCTCCTTCCGTCTTCACTTGGGGCTCCACTTGCGGGTCGGCCAGGCAGTACGACACGTCTTTGCCCTCGGGCACGGTCACGGAAAGCGAATATTCTTTTACGGGACTGTCCTGCCGGATGGTCTCGAAGATGTCCAACCCCGGCAAATAGCCCGCCTTGGAGGTAATGGTGTAATCCAGGTAGATTGTAGCCCCTAATTCCAGCCCGGTATGGACGACTACCATTTCTTTCAACCGGTTGTAAGCGGGAGCGTCTGCCGCCGTGCGGGGCAGGACTTCCACAAAGGCGTTATCGGGGGTTTCGACAATCGTGCCGTCCTTTTGCTTGGTGTAAGAAGAATGGATCTGCAAGGCCTGGTATTCCGGGTCGTATTGGATGAACGATTCCCCGTACAGGCTCCGCATGGCCAGATAAGAATAGATGGCCAGTTCCATGTTGCAACGGAACTCCTGGCTGCCGTCGGCGTTCAAGGTCCATGATTTGACAAGCCTCTTGTATTCGGCTTCCGGGGCCGCGGAAACAAAGGCGGCCGTCCCCAGTGCGGCAAGGAGGCACATAATTTTAAGGCATGTAATTTTATTGATCAAGTTGGTCATGGCTGCGTGGATTGAATTATTTTTTGATTACCAAATAGTCTCCGTATGATTTGAATCCGATGACCGCCTCCCGGAAGCCATGCCAGTCGGAGGCCTCATAGACACGTTTCTTGAGGGACAGTTTCTGGTGCAAAACGATTTTGCCGCCTTCCTGCTTCAAGGAGCCTTCAAAGTCGGCCGCGCCGCTTTGCACGGCATCGCTCCTGGCTTCATTGCTTAACGCATATCCTTCCGGCAACCGGATTGTCTCGTCTTGCTCGACCAGGCGCGAGCAGGCGTCTTTAAATCCGAATTCGCGCTTTTCCATGCCGGTGTCTATCCGCAAGAAAGTCTTGACGGAATTGTAAAGGTTGTTCATGACCAACGGCTTTATCAACAAGGCATCTCTTCCCATGACGGCGTAGTCCGGGATTTCGTAGCGGAAAACCAGCCGGATGGGGGCGGCTTGATAGTCCGCCGGGTTTTTCCCCCAGTCAACGCCTACCAGCTTCGCCTTGGGCGAAACGGCCAGCAACTGTTTTTCCATGCTGTTTCTCCATTCGCTCTGCCAGCCGGTCGTGAAGACCCTGCGCACACCGGCATCCGACTGCCCTTCGGCCGTGACGGTCAGCTCGCCCCGCAACGTGCCGTCGGCATCCAGCCTGTTGTCTGCTTGCAGGCGGAAATAGTGGTTTTCGGGAGCCGAGAGCGGAGTCTCGCGCAGGCCGGAGCCTTCCGGGATGCCGGGGAGGTAATTCTGCTGCTGTTCGGCGCTGCTCCATAGTTCGCGGATGAACGGGACCCACGTCGGGTCAAGGGGAATGTACGTGCCGTTGGAAAGCTTGACTACCGCCACGCAGTGGTTGAAATGGTCTGCCGGAATCCTTTCCACGCGGCTCCCCGCCATCGTCATGGCAGGATAAGCCTCAAAGCCGGCCATGCGCAGGAACGAGACCAGCGTGCCGGCAATGTCCTTGCAGACGCCGCAGCGGTCCGTGTAGTCCGTCTTCAGGTCATGCAAGGTGTATCCTTCGCCTTTCCCCATCGAGATGCCGGAATAGCGGATGTTGTCGGCCACCCAGTGGGTCAGGACGGCGATCTTTTCCATCTCCGTCTTCTTGCCCTTGGTCAGTTCGTCCACTTTCCTTTGGGCTTCGGGTATCGGCTTGAAGCTGCCGTAGTCTTCATTGACCTTGTTGAACCAAAGAGATTTGTCTTTCCATTCAGGCGTGGATGACAGCATGAGCTTGGGGGCGGCATCGAACAAATCGACCATGTCCGGTTCCCGTTTTGCCGGAAGGGCATTGTCGAGGGCGAAGGTGTAGGTTTTCCGGCCGTCTTCGTAGCGCATGGAAGAAGCGCATTGCCCCTGGAAGAACTCAAACTGGATTTCCTTCTCCATCGGGATGCTCAGTTTATAGACCTTGCGGACGGTCGGCTCCGACACCCAGAACGGGACGATGTCGTAGAACTGCCCGCGCATGGGCGGGATGAAGCGGGACTCATCGTCTTCGGCCCCGGCCAGCAAGGCGTAGGTGAATCCCTTCTTGCTGATTTCGTATTCCACCACGTCGCCCGGTTCCAGCCTGCCCAGTTCCAGCATGATCTGGCGGGCTCCCCAATAAATGGAGCGGGCGGGGGCCGCATAGTCGCAGGCCTGCGTGACGTCGGCATTGACGACATCGCCGCTGGCCCGGTAAATCGTTGCCTGCTTGAACTCGGCAAAGGCCGTCAGCGGGTCATAGTCGTATTTGATCACGTGGTTGGCCACGCCTCCGGCCGGCGTTTGCACTTTGAACTTGCGGTAAACGGCAAACGTACCGGAGCCGGTCGGCTGGACGGAAACGGCCGTGCTGTCCAGCAAGGTGATGCAGCCATAGCCTGCAAAATCAGGATTCTCCGGTACAGGGCCCGGCGGAGCCTGCCTGCCTTCCCCGTCCGCCGGGACGGCCGCGGCGAACGACAGCAGGGAGAGCGTTACAATCGGCAAACATTTCATCTCTTTCAACTAATATTTAGGGGTTAATAATCACAAGCCTTCCGGCAAGTTCCCGGCATCCCTCCAAACCGGGGGCGCGAAACCGCCGGCAGGACAAAAGTAGCGAAAATAATGGTTCATGCAACCTTTTCGCGCCCTATATGGGAGGGATTTCCGACTTTAACATTTCCGGCAAGGGGT
>CAYRFT010000216.1:0-3929 GCA_964423585.1 uncultured Parabacteroides sp.
GTTGACGGGCCTCCGCACTCCTGCTGGAAACTCCGCGGCGGCATTTTTTGAAACTTTAATCCGGAATATGCTTGCCGAAGCCTGAATGTGCAGTATTTTTGCGCAGTCTTATCAAAACACAAACCACAGCATGGAACCCTTTACACATTTGCATGTCCATACCCAATATTCGTTGCTCGACGGGCAAGGCTCCATCGACGCGCTGATTGACAAAGCGTATGACGACGGCATGCGGGCTATCGCCATCACCGACCATGGGAACATGTTCGGCATAAAAGAATTCTTCAACAAGGTAAACAAGAAGAACGGCAAAGCGCAAGGCGCAATCAGGAACTTGCAGAAAGAATCGAGGACGTTGGACGCCAAGGAGGGACGGACCGACGAGGAAAATGCCCGGCTGGCGGAAATCCCCGGCTTGCTGGAAAAGGCGAAGGCGGACCTGTTCAAGCCGATCATCGGGTGCGAGTGCTATTGCGCCCGGAACCACCGGCTCCAGAAGTCGGAAAAGGAAGACTTGAGCGGATGGCACCTGATTGTGCTTGCCAAAAACATGGCGGGATACAAGAACCTGATCAAGATCGTTTCCCTGTCGTGGACGGAAGGCTTCTACGGGCGGCCGCGCATCGACAAGGAATTGCTGGAGAAGCACCGGGAAGGCCTGATTGTCTGCTCGGCCTGCTTGGGCGGGGAGATTCCGCAGAAAATCATGCACGGGAAGCTCCATGCCGCTGAAGAAGCCGTGCTGTGGTTCAAGCAGACGTTCGGGGAAGATTATTACCTGGAGCTGCAACGCCATGAGACGCACCTGGCTGATGCCGACCAGTCGGTGTACAAGCATCAGGTGGAAGTCAACAAAGCCCTGGTCGAGCTGGCGCACAAGCATGACATCAAGGTCGTCGCCACCAATGACGTCCATTTCGTAAACGAAGAGGATGCCGACGCGCACGACCGCCTGATCTGCCTGAGTACGGGAAAAGACTTGAACGACCCCAACCGGATGCGCTACACGAAGCAGGAGTGGCTGAAGACGACGGCCGAGATGAACCAAATCTTCGGCGACATCCCGGAGGCTTTGCGCCATACGATGGAAATAGCGGAAAAGGTCGAGTTTTACAGCATCGACAGCGAACCGATCATGCCAACCTTCAATATCCCGGAAGGCTTCGGGACGGAAGAAGGCTACCGGCAGAAGCTGACGGAGAAAGACCTGTTCGAGGAGTTCACGCGGGACGAAAACGGGAACGTGGTCCTGGACCCGGTGGAGGCGGAAGCGAAAATCAAGAAACTGGGCGGATATGACAAGCTGTACCGCATCAAGCTGGAAGCGGATTATCTGGCGAAGCTGACGTATGAAGGGGCAAAGTCCCGGTATGGCGATCCTTTGCCGGACGTGGTGAAAGAGCGCTTGAACTTCGAGCTGCACATCATGAAGACGATGGGTTTCCCGGGTTACTTCCTGATCGTGCAGGATTTCATCCGGGCGGCGCGGGAAGAGCTGGGCGTCTCGGTAGGGCCGGGCCGCGGTTCTGCCGCCGGTTCGGCGGTGGCCTATTGCCTTGGCATCACCAAGATCGACCCGATCAAATACGATTTGCTGTTCGAGCGTTTCCTGAATCCGGACCGCATCTCTTTGCCTGATATCGATACCGACTTCGATGACGACGGGCGCGGCGAAGTCCTCCGCTGGGTAACGGATAAATACGGCGCGGAACGTGTGGCGCATATCATCACGTATGGCACGATGGCCATGAAATCGGCCATCAAGGACGTGGCGCGTGTGGAGAAAGTCCCGCTGGCGGAATCCAACCGCCTGACCAAGTTGGTGCCGGACAAAATCCCGGACATGAAGAAATTCAGGCTCAAGGATGCCATTAAATATGTGCCGGAGCTGAATGAAGCCGCCAACGGGGCGGACCCGTTGATCCGCGACACCTTGAAATATGCCCAGATGCTGGAAGGGAACGTCCGCAACACCGGCGTCCATGCCTGCGGCGTGATTATCGGCAGGCACGACATATCGGACGTGGTGCCGGTCAGCACGGCGAAAGACAAGGATTCGGGCGAAGAAATGCTGGTGACGCAGTATGAGGGTTCGGTGATTGAGGAAACGGGGCTGATCAAAATGGACTTCTTGGGGCTGAAGACGCTTTCAATCATCAAGGATGCCATAGAGAATGTCCGGCTGACCACGGGGCACGACCTGGACATCGACCATATCAGCCTGGAAGATCCGGCCACCTACAAGTTATATTGCGAAGGAAGGACTACCGGGACATTCCAGTTTGAATCGGCAGGCATGCAGAAATACCTGAAAGAGCTGCAGCCGTCCAAGTTCGAGGACCTGATTGCCATGAATGCGCTGTACCGCCCGGGGCCCATGGAATATATCCCTTCCTTTATTGCCCGCAAGCAGGGCAAGGAGGAAATCAAGTACGACATCCCCGTGATGGAGCGTTACTTGAAAGACACCTATGGCATCACGGTGTACCAGGAGCAGGTCATGCTGCTCTCCCGCCTGCTTGCCAACTTTACCCGTGGCGAAAGCGACACGCTCCGGAAGGCGATGGGGAAGAAACAGGTCGAGAAGATGAACACCCTGAAGGCAAAATTCTTGTCGGGAGGGAAAGCCAATGGCTATGAAGAGGCGGCGCTGAACAAGATTTGGGCCGACTGGGAAAAGTTTGCCTCGTATGCCTTTAACAAGAGCCACGCCACCTGCTATTCGTGGCTCGCCTACCAGACGGCTTACCTGAAAGCGAACTATCCGTCGGAATACATGGCCGCCGTCTTGAGCCGGAGCTTGTCGAATATCACCGACATTACCAAGTTCATGGACGAATGCAAGGCGATGGGGATACAAGTACTGGGGCCTGACATCAACGAGTCTGTCCTGAAGTTCAGCTCGGACAAGCAGAAGAACATCCGCTTCGGAATGGCGGCAATCAAGGGTGTCGGCGAATCGACCGTGCAGAATATCATCGAGGAGCGCAGGAAAAACGGCCCGTACAAAAGCCTGTTTGATTTCGTGGAGCGGGTCAACCTGTCGGCTTGCAACAAGAAGAACATTGAATCGCTGGCTTTGGCCGGCGCTTTCGACAGCCTCCACGTGCAGCGGGAATCTTTCTTCGCGGATAATGGAAAAGGGGAAACGTTTTTGGACGTGCTGATCCGTTATGGGATCAAATACCAAACAGACAAGGCAACGTCGGCCAATTCCTTGTTCGGCGATGAAAACTTTGTCGCCATCGCCAAGCCGGGAATTCCCAAAGCCGAGCGGTGGAGCGACTTGGAACGCCTGAACAAGGAAAAGGAACTGGTTGGCATTTACTTGTCGGCACACCCGCTGGATGAATACCGCATCGTCCTGCAATATGTCTGCAATACCGGCATGGCCGAGCTGAACGACAAGGACGCGCTGATGGGGAGGGACATCCTGGCAGGAGGCATCGTCACCGGTTTCCGCGAGGGAACGACCAAGAGCGGCAATCCTTTCGGCGTCCTGAAAATGGAAGATTTCACCGGGAACGGGGAGATTCCCTTGTTCGGACAGGACTATGTCGAATACGGCAAGTATGGGAAGCCGGGCATGTTCCTGCTGATTCACGGGAGGATGGAAACCCGCAAGTATAACGACAAGATCCTTGATTTCCGGATTCTGTCTGTCAAGTTATTGCAAAACGAGAAAGACAAGCTGATCGAGAATATACGGATTACAGTGCCCATCCATGATCTGGACGAGCCGATGATCAATGAATTGTCGGCTTTGATCAAGAACAATCCGGGGAACAGCCTGCTATATTTCCGGGTGGTGGACGGGAGCAACAACATTACATTGAACCTGTTCTCCTCCAATGTGCGGCTGACGGTCACGAAAAAGTTGATTGATTACCTGAGCGAGAACGGGAACTTCGACTTCACCATAAATTCAA
>CAYRFT010000217.1:0-3929 GCA_964423585.1 uncultured Parabacteroides sp.
GCGTGTTTCACCCCTCGAAAAACACATAATTATGGCCAAACGGATTGCCTATTCTCCATTTTTATTACTTTTGTAATCAATTTCAACCTATTCGTTTAAGGCAATCAAGCAATATGAGAAAAATAGAACTATCAGCATTCCTTTTATTTTCGGTGCTCTGTTGTTTCGGACAAACTTCCGGCAAAAAAGTCTGCCGGCTCGGGTTCACCTACGACATAAGCAAGAACAACAACTGGGGCAAGGACAACTTAGTCGTGACATCCGTCAGCCCTTACTCCAATGCCGAGAAAGCAGGCATCCAGCCCTACGACATCATCACCCATATCGAAAACATTCCGGTATCGGACGTGTCCCAAGAAGATATCGCCCAGTTGCTGAACCCGGCAGACAAACAGAATATCCTGCTGACGCTCAAATCGACCTCATCCCCCATGCACGAGGTCATTCTCAACAAAGAATGCAAGCGCGCCAACGAGATAAGCGAAAGCCAACTGGCCACGGCGTTCAACATGTACAGCCTTGAGACGACATCCGAACGCGGATTTGTTTGCCCGTTCAAAACAACCGCGACGACAGACTCGGTCGATTTCGGGCTGTTCCGCTCCTACAAGTTCGCGACTTCCGACGAGAACACGGAGATGGACACCAACATCAACCGCATCATCGAAAAGGAACTGAAGAAGAAAGGTTTCACCAACGACGAGGAGAACCCGGATTTGCTTATCCAAACCTTTTATTATTTCGACAAGAATCCGAATTATTTAGGCCCCAACCCCATCAAACTGAAGCAGCCGGCATATCGTTTCAACATCAACCGCAGCAAGATGGAAAAGGTCCCTTTCCTCGATCCGTCGGCCTCCAAATCCGAGGCTGCCTATTTGTTGCAGTTCGGGATCCGCATCATCGACCAGAAAGCAAGCACCGGCCGCGTCTTGTGGGAATGCGAAGCCAACGAATTCCTTGAAGAATCTTACCACCTGGAAGAATATGCGCAAATCCACGTGCCGCTTATGTTGATGCAGTTCCCCTACCTGAAAAACGGGAAGAACGTATATTTCACCGTCAGCCAATGCACCTACAACTATACAGGAATCAACTACGACATGGACAACCTCTGTTCTGTCGTGTCGGTTGACCGCAACTCCCCTGCCTACGAAGCAGGGGTCCGGGCCAAGGACGTGATTGAAGAAATCGAAGGGCAAAACATCGATTATTCGATAGAAGAGTTCACGGCCGCCTACCACCAATTCATTACCAATACCATGGAACTGAGAAATCCGGAGACCCGGTTCACCGACAGCAAAGGGTTCAGCCGCTGCATGTATTGGGACGCATTCAAGTATCCGCAAGTAAACAAGGCCATCCAGAACCCGAACAACCTCACGGCCTTCGCGTACCTGTATTACTTCGCGCCTTACATCAACCCGACCAGCAATAACGCAATCACCTTTTACGTCAAGAAAGGGACCGAAAGGAAAAAGATTATCATCCGTCCGACGATTCGCACCGGCATCATCATCGGATTAAAATAAACAGCAAACAAAAACAGGCGTGACATATCCTTCCGACTTTGAGCAAAAGACGGGCTTTGACAAGGTTCGTCTTTTGGTTTCAGACAAATGCCTGAGCCCCCTGGGCAAAGAGAGGGTCGCCTCCATGTCCTTTTCAACGGACTACGCCCTTGTCTGCAATGAACTCGACTTGGCGGACGAGTTTGTGAAGATCCAGCAAGGCGAAACCGATTTCCCTGCCAACTACTTCTTCGATGCACGTTACTCGTTGAAGCGTATCCGCCCGGAAGGGACTTGGATGGACGAAAAAGAACTGTTCGACCTGAAACGCTCCTTGCAGACCATACACGACATCATCCGCTTTTTCCAGCCGGGGGAAGACGGGGAAATCAAATATCCGGCACTGGCGACATTGGCAGGCGACATTCTTGCCTTCCCCCAATTGGTCGGCCGCATCGATGCCATCCTCGACAAGTTCGGGAAAGTCAAAGACAGCGCCTCGCCCGAATTGCAGGCGATCCGCCGCGAGATGACCATCACCCTAAGCAATATCTCCCGAAACCTGCAATCCATCTTGCGGGCAGCCCAAAACGAAGGAGTCGTGGAAAAAGACGTGGCTCCCACCATGCGGGACGGGCGCCTGATGATTCCGGTGGCACCGGCGTTCAAGCGCAAAATCAAAGGAATCGTACACGACGAGTCGGCGAGCGGCAAAACCGTCTTCATCGAACCCGAAAGCGTAGTGGAAGCCAATAACCGCATCCGTGAACTGGAAGGGGAAGAAAAACGGGAGATCATCCGAATACTGACGGACTTTGCCAACTTCGTCCGCCCCATGGTCCCGGATATTCTCCGGTCGTATGAGTTTTTGGCCGACATTGACTTCATCCGGGCCAAAGCGCTCTTCGCAATCGAAATACAAGGCATCCGTCCCGTCGTGGAAGACAAGCAGCAACTCGACTGGGCACGGGCCATCCATCCCCTGCTTTATCTTTCACTGAAGAAGCAACGCAAAGAAGTCGTCCCGTTGGACATCGGACTGACAACCGAAAAGCGCCTGCTGATCATCTCCGGCCCGAACGCCGGGGGCAAGTCGGTTTGCCTTAAGACGGTCGGCCTGCTGCAATATATGTTGCAGTGCGGGTTGCTGGTCCCCATGCACGAACGTTCGCGGACGGGCTTATTCGAGCACCTGTTTATCGACATAGGCGACGAACAGAGCATCGAAAATGATCTGAGCACCTATTCATCGCACCTGACGCACATGAAATACTTCGTCCGCAACTGCAACGAACGGACCATCCTGCTGATTGACGAGTTCGGAAGCGGCACGGAGCCGCAAATCGGAGGCGCCATGGCCGAGGCCTTGCTCAGCCGCTTCAACCAGCACAAGAGTTTTGGGGTGTTCACGACGCACTACCGGAATTTAAAGCAATTCGCCGAGAACACGCCGGGCATCGTCAATGGTGCCATGCTTTACGACCGCCACCTGATGCAGCCCTTGTTCAAACTGGCCATCGGGAACCCCGGCAGCTCGTTCGCCATCGAAATCGCCCGGAAGATCGGATTGCCGGAAGACGTCATTGCCGAAGCCTCCGAAAAGGTAGGCATGGATTACATCAATATGGACAAATACCTGCAGGACATCGTGCGTGACAAACGCTACTGGGAAAGCAAACGGCAGAATATCCGCCAGCAGGAAAAGAAACTTGAAGACATCATTGCCCGGTATGAAAAAGACTTGAACGAGGTAAACGGCCAGCGGAAAGAAATCATGCGGGAAGCCAAGGAGGAAGCCTCACGCATCTTGTCGGAAGCCAACGCCCGAATCGAAAAGACCATCCGCGAAATCAAGGAAGCGCAGGCAGAGAAAGAACGGACCAAACAGGCCCGCCAAGAGTTGCAATCGTTCAAGGATTCCGTTTGCGGCGCGCAAGAGGAAGACGGCAATCTCGCACGCAAGATGGCGAAACTGAAAGAACGGGACGCACGGAAAAAACAGAAAGCCCATGCGCAGCCGGAATCCGGCAGGGATGCCATCGAGGTCGGGGATTCGGTCAGGCTGAAAGGACAGGCCTCCGCCGGCATCGTCATGGAACTGCAAGGGAAGCAGGCGACCGTCGCCTTCGGCATGATCAAGAGCACGGTCAAGTTGGAGCGTCTGGAGAAAGTCGGCAAGAACCAAATCAAGAAAGAGATTTCCAAAAGCACTTTCGTCAGCGAACAGACCTCCGACAAAATGCACGAAAAACGCCTCCATTTCAAGCAGGAACTCGACGTGCGCGGGATGCGCGGCGACGAAGCGCTGCAGGCCGTGACTTACTTTATCGACGACTCCATCCAGGTGGGCGCCCCGAAAGTGCGAATCTTGCACGGCACGGGAACCGGCGTCCTCCGCCAGCTTATCCGCGAATATCT
>CAYRFT010000218.1:0-3903 GCA_964423585.1 uncultured Parabacteroides sp.
GGCTTCCCTCCCGCAGGAAAACATGCACCGGCCGTGCGGGAGGGCAACGCCGCCTGCTTTCAATTGACGGAAATCACCTGTCCGTTGCCCCGGTACAGTTTGACAGGCCCGTCGAGCAGGACCGCCAGCACGGTGATTTGTTCGTCCAGTACCTGCTCGGGAACGTCGATGTACCAGTTGCCCGGCACCTCGCTCCAATAAATGTCGTTGTGCACCTTGAAGGGAAGCATGGTCCCGTTTCCCACGACCCATACGCTGTTCACCCTGTTCTTCAGCCCTTTTATCTCGACAGGCCCGTTGGGGCGGTAGGGGAGGTAGAGGTAGAGGATGTTGCCGTCCTTGTTCAGCGTCGTGTATCCTTGGAAATGTTCCGCCGGGATGCCGGCGCGGGTGCCGTAAACCGCCTCTTTGTGCTTCTTGATCCACCGCCCGAATTCCTTCAGGATGGCCACTTGCTCCTCCGGGATGCTCCCGTCTTCTTTGGGCCCGATGTCGAGCAGCAGGTTTCCGCCCATGCTGAGGCAATCGACGAACGTGCGCAGCAGGATGTGCGGTGTCTTGTAATTCGTGTCGGCTTGCTGGTATCCCCACGAGTCGTTCATGGTCAGGCATAATTCCCAGTGTTTGTCCTTCGGGCGGACCACCGGGATGCCTTGCTCGGGCGTGGCATAGTCCCCGTACCCTTGGATGCGCGAGTTGATGATGACATCCGGGTTGGTGGAGCGGAGAAGCCCGACGATCCCTTTGGCGTTCCATGCCTCGGCGCTCTGTTCCCAGTCGCCGTCAAACCAGAAGAGGTCCGGCTTCCAGGTCTTGTTCAGCTCGGAGAGTTGGGCGAAGTCGAATCGGATGAACCTGTCCCAGCGGGCCGGGTCGTCTTTGTAGCGCGTTTCCGTCTTGGTCTTGTTCGGATAATCCGGGTGCGACCAGTCGAGGAGCGAATAATAGAACCCCAGCTTCAGGCCGTGCTTGCGCACTTCTTCCGCGAAGGGAGCGACCAGATCCCTCCCCGCCGGGGTCGATTTGACCACGCTCAGGCCGCCCGCCTTCGTGTCCCACAGGGCGACGCCGTCGTGATGCTTGGTGGTGAGCACCGTGTAGCGGGCGCCGCTCTCCTGAATCAGGTCCAGCCATTCCTTCGGGTCGTATTTCGAGGCCGTAAAACCTTTGGCCTGGTTCATGTAATCCTCGTAGGGCATGTAATTGTTGTAGAACGCCCAGCTTTCCGACACGCCGTTCACGGCATAAATTCCCCAATGGATGAAAATCCCCAGTTTGGCTTCGTCAAACCATTCCATCCGTTTCTCTTTCTGTTCTTTCGTTTGTCCGTTGGCAACTTCCTGTGCCGGAAGCTGCATCGACATTGCCAGCGCGGCAATGCCTGAAGCCATCAAATGTGTCCGCATTGTTTTCAAGGTGGGTCCAGTCAGTTTTCTTGCGTTTCCCTCCGGCGGGCAGCAGGACCCTTTATCTGCCTGCCTCGGGTAGGATTTTCCGTTTTGCAAAAATAGCGATTTTGCCATCGCCCGCTCCTGTTTGATGCAGATTGGCGGCGGGAAGCGGGGCGGATGCCTCCTGCCTCTTTCCCAATCGGTCTTACAGCGCGAGGGAAACCTCTACCGGGCAATGGTCGGAGCCGAAGATTTCCGTGTGGATTCCGGCTCCGGCGAGCTGCGGCTTCAACCGTTCGGATACGAGGAAATAATCGATGCGCCAGCCTGCGTTCTTCTCCCTTGCCTTGAAACGGTACGACCACCACGAATAGATGCCTTCGCGGTCCGGGTAAAAATGGCGGAACGTGTCAACAAAACCGGCATCGAGCAAGGTTTGGAACTTCTCCCTCTCCTGGTCGGTGAAACCGGCGTTCATCCGGTTGGCCTTCGGGTTCTTCAAATCGATTTCCCGATGGGCCACGTTCAAGTCGCCGCACACGATGACCGGCTTGCGGGCATCCAATCCTTTCAGGTAGGCGCGGAACTCGTCTTCCCACGCCATCCGGTAATCCAGCCGCCTCAAGCCGTCTTGCGAATTGGGGGCATAGACCGTCGTCAGAAAGAAGTTTTCCATTTCCAGGGTGATGATGCGCCCCTCCTGGTCGTGTTCTTCCATGCCCAATCCATACGTCACCCCGAGCGGCCGGTGGCGGGTGAAGACAGCCGTGCCCGAATATCCTTTTTTCCGGGCATAATTCCAAAAGGACTGGTATCCGTCGAACGACAAGTCTATCTGGTTCTCCTGCGTCTTGGTTTCTTGCAGGCAAAAGAAATCCGCATCCAACGATTTGAATGCTTCGCGGAAGCCTTTGGCGCAACACGCCCGGATTCCGTTGACGTTCCATGAGATGAATTTCATATATTCCGGTTTTAAGCGACGCGCGGGCTGGATTGGAACGGGCATATCCCCCGTGCGTCCGTTCTTGACGGGGCAAAGATACGACGATTGCCGGAATAACGCTCCCTCCCGGCCCGGTTTTCTCTCCCGCGGGGGAATTTTCCGTCTTATGCCGCGGGATGAAGGCGGGCATCTCGCCCAAAATCCGTATCTTTGGAGCCGATAGCAACGAAGAACGATATGAATTGGGCACAACTACTTTCCGGAAAACGCTTTGGCCTGGAAGAATACCACGAGCGGAAGCACGAGCGGACCAACTTCCAGCGCGATTACGACCGGCTGATATTCTCTTCCCCTTTCCGGCGCCTGCAAAACAAGACGCAGGTGTTTCCTTTGCCGGGCAGCATATTTGTACACAACCGGCTGACGCATAGTTTGGAGGTTTCCTGCGTGGGACGCTCGTTAGGCAACAACGTGGCCAAGGCCCTGATGCAAAAATACCCCGATGCGGGCGCGAATTTCCCGGAGATAGGGTCCATCGTGTCGGCGGCCTGCCTCGCGCACGACATGGGGAACCCGCCTTTCGGCCATTCCGGGGAGCGGGCCATCACCGCCTATTTCCTCGAGGGCAACGGCATGAAGTGGGAAAGGCAGGTGCGCGAGGAAGGCGGGCGTTGGGAAGATTTCCTGCACTTCGAGGGCAACGCCAACGCCATCCGTTTGCTGACGCACCAGTTCGTCGGGCGGCGCAAGGGCGGTTTCGCCATGACATACGGCACGCTGGCCTCCATCGTCAAGTATCCTTACGCCTCGACCGAGGCCGACAAGAAAGGGAAGTTCGGTTTCTTCCAGTCGGAAGAGGAAGCGTATCTGCGCATCGCCGGGGGGCTGGGCATCGAACGAGACCCGGAGCACCCGAACAGGTTCGCCCGCCATCCGCTGGTCTATCTCGTCGAAGCCGCCGACGACATCTGCTACCAGATCATGGACATCGAGGATGCCTGCAAGTTGCACATCCTGACGGCAGACGAGGCCATCCGCCTGCTGTTGGGCTTCTTTGAAGGCGAACGCCTGGAACACGTGCTGCGCGTCATGGGCATGGTGGATGACACCAACGAACAGATCGCTTATCTGCGCTCGTGCGGCATCGGGCTGCTGGTGGAGGAGTGCAGCCGCGTTTTCCTGGAGCATGAGGAGGAGCTGCTGGAAGGAAAATTCACGGATTCCCTGATCGGGCACGTCTCGGAGAAGCCCAAACAGGCCTACGCGGATTGTTCGGACACGGCATATAAGAAGATTTACTGTTCGAAGGAGGTGTTGGACGTGGAACTCGCCGGTTATCACATCTTCAGCCACCTGATAGACATTTTTACGGAGGCGGTGATGAATCCGGACCATGCCTACAGCAAGCTGCTGCTGCAACGGGTGCCCGGGCAGTACGATGTCAGGGCCGTCGGGACTTACGAGAAAATCCAGTGCGTGCTGGATTACATTTCCGGCATGACCGACGTGTATGCCCTCGATTTATACCGGAAAATAACGGGGATGAGCCTGCCGGCGGTATGACGGGAC